>NZ_JBFAHW010000025.1:0-117177 GCF_040654355.1 Streptomyces sp. NPDC050704
CTGGTTCAGGGCGGCGTTAGCCGTGCTGGGCGTCATTGCCAAGGCAGCGAACAGGAGCGCTGCCGAAGCTATGACCTTCTTGGTCTCCGGGCGGTCGGCGTCGACGACCACCTCGCGGGCCGTCAGCACCGTGAGCCCGGTGGAGTTCCGCCCCAGCAGCAGGCCCGCGGCCTCGGCGGCGCTCCCCACCTTGACGCCGAGGACGCCCAGCACACCGGACTCCAGCCGCTCGCGGTACCCGAGCCCCGCCGGATCGTCCATGCGGTAGGGGTTGTTGCTGACGAGCAGAGCCTGGGGCGCGTCGATGACGGCCGCCCCTCCGGTCTCACCGGCCTTCCCGGTCTCACCGGCCTCCCCGATCCGGGCGGTCAAGCGCGGTCCGCGCTGGTGCGTGAGCAGTTCGGGCAGCAGCTCCAGCGTCGTACGCACCTTGTCGTCCCGGTACTCGGGGCTCTGCACGACCGCCGCGTACGCCCCGAACGAGGCGTTGTTGACGAAGGGGTGACCGTCGGCGAAGCCGAGGTCGACGCGGAGTTCGACTCCGTCGGTGAGCGCGTCGAGGCAGCCGGCGGGGTCGTCCCGGTCGAGCCCGAGGTCCATCGCGAAGTGGTTCCGGGTCCCGGCGGAGACGACGAGGAACGGCAGCCCGTGCTCCGCCGCGACGGCGGCGACGAGGGCCTGCGTGCCGTCACCGCCCGCCACCCCGAGCAGATCCGCCCCGCCCGCGACGGCGCGCCGGGCCAGCACGGTGACGTCCTCCACATGGTCCGGGTCGAGGAGATGGACGCGCGCTCCGAGCCGCTCCGCCTTCTCCTTCAGCCCGAACCGCTCGACCTTTCCGCCCCCGGACCGCGGATTCATGATGAGAAAGGGGCTGGCAGGGGCGGGAGTCCGGAACTCGGGCACGCGCACGACATGCGACTTCGTGCTGCTGAGCGCGAACTTCCCCGCCCAGACCGCGAAGCCCCACAGGCCCAGGGACACGAAGGCGACCCACAACAGGTTCGCGGTGGCGAAGATACCGACCACGGCGACCGGTGCCGCGAAGGCCAGCGCCCCGGCCGCGCCCCGGGCCGGTCCCCTGCGGGTCAGCACCCACCACAGGGCGGCCACGGTCACCGCCGTGCCGAACACTCCGACCACCACCAGGAGCAGACTCCCTGCCCCGGCGTACGCGAGCGGCAGCAGGACGGCGAGACCGGCGGCCGTCAGGGCGCTGCGCGCCGCCCACCGCTGCCGGGCATGCGCCCGCCCGTCGAGATCCAGGCCCACGCCCGTCGCCTCCCTCTGCGGGGAAGGGTCCGCCGCTGCCGTTCCTGTTCTCCGTCAGGGCAGCAGTATGCCGTTCCCGGAACGGACTTGACGTTTCCTTGACCTCACCACAGACTCCACCTTTCACCTCATCTCCACCGAAGGAACATTCGAATAATGAAGAGATCCGCGCTGTCGCGCACCGGCGTCGCAGCAGTCGTGTCGGCCCTCTCGCTCGCCCTCATAACCGGCTGCTCGGACAGCGGTTCCGACTCCGCGTCGGACGCCGGCTCGGGCGACAAGGCCGGCACCAAGGAGCCTGCCGCGGCAGCGAAGACCCTCAGCGACAGCGAGTTGGAGAAGCTGATCGTCGCGTCGGCCGACGTCAAGGGCTACAAGGTCGGCCCGGCCGACCAGTCCGACGCGTTCGCCTCCTCCAAGGAGGAGCTCAAGGTCGTCGACGAGAAGTGCGCGCCCCTCGCGTACGTCCTCACCGGGTTCGCGCCCGGCGACTCGACCGCGTACGTGAACCGCATGGTCCAGGAGGACCCGACGGCCAAGCCGAGCGCGTCCCCCACCAAGAACATGGACGACATGACCGAGGAGGAGATGGAGGAGGCGCTGGGCTCGATCACCGACTCGCTCGGTCTGACGATGACCATCGTCTCGCTCTCCTCCTACGAGGGTGACGGCGCCGAGGAGACCATGTCCTCGGTCTCCGCTGCGCTGGAGGGCTGCGGCGGCGGGTTCACGATCTCGGCGGGCAAGGAGCCCCAGAAGTTCACGAAGATCGAGGCGGAGAAGGCCTCCGGGAGCGGCGACGAGTCGCTGGCGTTCGCGGCGACGGCCGACGCCGAGGACGGTGGCTCGCCCACCGTGCACGCCGAGGTCGTGCGGCACGGGAACACGGTCGCCACGTACTACGCGATCAGCCTCGCGGCCCTCGCCGACGACGCCAAGACCGGCGCCTACAACGTGCCGCCCGCCATCATCAAGGCCCAGACCGCCAAGCTCGGCTGAGCCTGCTCCTGATCTGCTCCTGACCTGTTCCTGATTCTGGATTGAGTGCGCTTGTCGCGAGGGCGGGCCCGGTTCTCCGGTCCGCCCTCGCACGTGTTCACAGTTTGCTGATGTCCAGGTTCGCGATGGCGGTCTTCGCGACCTCACGACCGCGCTCGGTGAAGTCGCCCCTGCCCGGATAGCCGATCATGAGCTTGTACATGTCGCCGGCCTCGGTCTTGTAGTAGAGGACCTGGATCTCGCGGGGACGCGGGTTGTCGGTGTCCGTGGTCGAGTAGACGACGGTGTTCCGGGCGGCCTTGCGCTCCTTGTACTTGGTGTCCCGGGGGTCGCTCCTGGGAACGGGTTCGGCGGCCATGCCCAGGCCGTAGGCACCGCTCTTCTTGTACGTGTCGTTGTCCTCGTACATCTCGGCCGACGCCGTCTCGGCGATCCCGTCGGCGGTGTCCTCGGCCTTCTTGTCCAGGGTCAGACTGATCCAGACGGCACCGCTCAAGTCGGTGTACTGGACCCAGTGTTCGTCCTCGGCGGCGTCCTTCTCGGGCACCGACTTCTGATAGCCGTCGGGTACGGCCATCGTCGCGCCCAGGGCCTTCACGTCCCGCGTCTTCCAGTCGTCCGGGAGCGGCCCCGCGAACGGGTCGCCGAGCGCCAGAAACGCCGACGCCACCACCGCCACGACCAGCGCCGCACCGATGCCGATCCACGCCTTGCGGCCGATCCGGATCGACCTGCCGGCCGGACCCGCGAACTGGACGACCTGGGTGGGCTGGACCGACGCCGGCCGGGGCGGCTCGGCTGCCTGTTCCAGAAGTCGGCGGACCTGCGCGGCGTTCGGGCGGCCCGCCGGGTCCTTGTTCAGGAGGCCGTTGATGGCGTCGCCGAGCGGGCCCTGGGCCGTGTTGGGCGCGGCCGGCGTGGCGTTGAGGACGGACTGGAGCGTCGCGGGCGTGTTGGTGCGGCGGAACGGCGACACGCCCTCCGTGGCCGCGTACAGGACCACGCCCAGCGACCAGAGGTCCGAGGCCGGCCCCGGCCGCTGGCCCAACACCCGTTCCGGCGCGATGAATTCGGGCGAGCCGACGAAGCCGCCGGTGTCGGTCAGGTTCGTCTCGCCCTCGATCTGGGCGATGCCGAAGTCGGTGAGGACGACCCGGTCGTTGCTGCCAAGGAGCACGTTGTCGGGCTTGACGTCGCGGTGCAGGATGCCGGCCGCGTGGGCGGCCTCCAGCGCGCCCAGGACGTCGAGGCCGATTCTCGCCGCCTCACGCACCCCGATCGTGCCCTCCTGCAACGCCGCACCGAGCGAACGCCCCCGCACCAGCTCCATCACGATCCACGGCCGGCCGTCCACGACCGCCACATCGTGCACGTTCACGACCGACGGGTGGTCGAGCCGGGCCGCGGCACGTGCCTCGCGGCGCATCCGCTCGAAGGCGTTGTCGCGTTCGCGCTCGGGAAGATGGTCCGGCAGGCGGGGCTCCTTGACGGCGACCTCCCGGTCCACCGTCTCGTCCTTCGCCCGCCATACGGTCCCCATGCCGCCGTGGCCCAGCTTGGCGAGCAGCCGGTAGCGGCCGGCGATGAGCCGCCCGGCACCCGGGTCCTGCGGCGCCTGCGGCCCTTGGTTCGACGGCGGCACCTGCTGCGCCTGCGGCACTTGCCGCTCGGGGACGACCTGGGTGGGTGCCGCGTACGGATTCCCCGGGTACGGAACGCCGGGGGCGACGCCACCAGGCTGGGGCGGTTGCAGACCAAAACTCGTTGGCTCGTCCGGCCCGTAAGGGGATCCCCCGCTGCTGCTCATGGGTCCATCCCTATCGCGGCAACGGCTCGGGGTACCACCCCAGACGCTTTCCGGTCACAGACCCGTGACTCACGACGTTCCTTATGTTCCTTTTATGAGTTCATCCGGCGTGCGCGGTCCCGGGGTCCTGGGTGAGGCGGTACCCGTAGGGCGCGGTGCCGGTGGTGGCGGGCGGCGGGGACGGGCTCGGGGTGCGGGTGACGGTGACCGTGGGCCCGGGGCTCACCGACGGGCTCGTCGTCGCGGAGGTCGTACGGGACTCGGAACTCGGGGGCGGCGTGGGCCCGTCGCTCCCGTCGTCGTTCATCAGCAGGGCGGCCGCCGACACGCCCGCCACGGCCATCGCGGCGACGAGCGTTGCCGCGATCAGCACGTTGCGCATGGACGATAAGGAGGTTCTCGGCCGCAGCGGCCCATAGGCCGGTCGCGTCGATGACGTCGGTGGCATCGAAGACGTCGAAGGCATCGGGCGGGCCGGCGAGAACACCGGCTCCCGTCTCGCCGACTCCCGTCTCGGCACGTGCCGCCGCGTCGGCG
The DNA here is from genome assembly GCF_040654355.1 of Streptomyces sp. NPDC050704. NCBI lineage: Bacteria > Bacillati > Actinomycetota > Actinomycetes > Kitasatosporales > Streptomycetaceae > Streptomyces > Streptomyces sp. NPDC050704. The sequence continues at coordinate 4,616 of NZ_JBFAHW010000025.1, forward strand.
TGTACCCGGGCGCCACGGGCGGCGTACGGCCCGTTTCGAGGAACGCCCGCAGCAGCCGCTCGGCCTCCACCGCGTCGAGCCGCCGTTCCGGATCACGCTCAAGAAGGCCTCGTACGACGGGAAGCAGCGGGGCGGCAGCGGCGGGCGGACGTATCTCGTCGACCACCACCGCGTGCAGGATTCCGCCCAACGAGTCCCGCCTGAACGGCGATTCGCCGCTCAGGGCCGTGCAGAGCAGCGCGCCGAGCGACCACAGGTCCGACTCGGGGCCGGTCCTGACCCCGGACATCCGCTCGGGCGCCGTGTACTCGGGCGACCCGACGAACGACCCGCTCTCGGTGAGCGTCGTGGCGCCCGCGACCTGCGCGATCCCGAAGTCGGTGAGCACGACGCGGCCCTCGTCGGTGAGGAGGACGTTCGCGGGCTTCAGGTCGCGGTGCAGAACGCCCGCGCCGTGCGCCCTGCGCAGCGCGCCGAGGAGGTCGATCCCCATCCGGGCCGCCTCGGCCGCGTCGACGGGCCCGCGCCGCGAGATCCGCTCGGCGAGCGAGCCGCCGCCGATCAACTCCATGACGATGTACGGGCGTTCGTCCTGCTCGACGACGTCGTGCACGACGATGATGTGCGGATGGCTCAACTGCGCGACCGCGCGTGCCTCACGCAGTGTGCGCTCACGCTGGAGCCGGGACTCCTCCGCCGTCAGCGAGGCGTCGAGGGCGAGTTCCTTGACCGCGACCTGCCGGCCGAGGAGTTGGTCCGTGGCCCGCCACACGACGCCCATGCCGCCCCGGCCGAGCCTGGCCTCCAGCCGGTAACGGCCCGCTATGACCCGGACGTTCTCCCCCTCGGTCCCCATACGTCTCATCATGCCGCACCGGACGGAACCCCTCCGGGGTGCTGCGGCCGGGGTGGCCGACAAGCGACGTACGCGGCGAGTACGCAGCCGCCCCGGTCGCCACTGTGCTGACGCGGGACGGTCGCCGGGGTTTCACCGGACCGGTCATCGGGCCGGTCACCGGGCCGGCGGCCGCCAGCTGCGCAGGATCGCGTCGAAGCGCTCCCGGGCGGTCGCCCAGTCCGTCGCGGGCGCCGACATGTAGATCACGTACTCGACGCCGTCGCGGCTGAGATACGCCTGCTCGATGGCCCGGCGCGGGCCGGGGAACTTCGTGTCCTTCGGCAGCGCGGTCCAGGTGAAGTCCCACAGCGCGCCCGGGCGGTCGCGGAAGGTGTTGGACTCCAGGCTGACCCGCCGGTAGTCCCTCAGCCGCGCCAACTGCTGTTCCAGGTCGAGCAGATGTGCGTCGGGGCTGTCGAAGTCCGGGGAGTCGTCCATGGCGATGCGGACGAAGTGCTCGCCGTTGTCGGGCGTGTAGTCGACCTGCTGTCCCTCGACGACCTGCCGCTTCCAGCCCTTGGGCAGGGCGAGGCTGAAACCCTGGACGTCGTTGACGCGTTTCCAGCCGTCGGGGACGGCGTCCGGCCCGGTCTGGTTCCCCTGCCCGCCCTTCGTCGGGGCCGAGGAGGACGGGGAGGACGGGGAGGACGAGGACGATGTTTCGGTCATCCAGCCGTCCGCGTACATCATCGCCGCGGCGCCACCGCCACCGACGAGGGCGGCCAGGGCCACGACGAGGGCGACGGTACGGCCTCGGCGGCGCTTCCGCGTACCGGCCGCCGACTGCTGGTGCACGGTGGCACCGGCCGGGTCCGGCACCGGCCGGCCGTTGGCACCGTAGGTGTCGTGAGCGCCGTGGGCACCGCTGGCGCCGTAGGTGTCGTGAGCACCGTAGGCATCGGGAGGGCCGTACATGTCAGAAGGGCCGTAGCCACCTTGGGCCCCTTGCCCGACGGCCGGGGCTCCCTGGCCGATTTGCGTGCCGTGTGCCCCATAGGCGCCCTGAGCTCCTTGAGCACCATGGGTGCCATGGGTGCCATGAGAGCCGTGGGTGCCTTGGGGCCCGTGAATGCCCGGGGTCCCATGAGCACCCTGGGGCCCGGCAGCCCCTTGGGTCCCGGCCCCGGCAGACCCTTGGGTCCCGGGAGCACCCTGAGTCCCGGGAGCGCCCTGGGGCCCCAGGTTCCCGAAAGCACCCGAGGCTTCCTGGGCGCCCGGTCCGTCGACCACCTGCTGAGTCGTCGGCACATAGGCCTGCGCCGAGCTCGGCGCCCGCCCCTCCGCGGCCTCGGCGAGCATCTGCTCGGCCTCCTCCGCCCCGGGCCGCTCGGCGGGATCCTTGCGCAGCAGCGCGGTGATGACGGGTGCGAGCGGACCCGCGTTACGGAGCTCGGCGGGCTCCTCGCCGACCACGGCCTGCATGGTGGTCAGCGGTGTGGTCCGCCGGAACGGCGACCGCCCCTCGACCGCCGTGTAGAGCGTCGCGCCGAGCGCCCACAGATCGGCGGACGGGCCCGGATCGTGGCCGCGTACGCGCTCCGGCGCCAGATAGTCGACCGAGCCGACGATCTCGCCGGTGCGCGTGATCGTCGTGTCGCCCTCGACCTGTGCGATCCCGAAGTCGGTGAGCAGGACGCGCCGGTCGTCGGCGAGGAGTACGTTGCCGGGCTTGATGTCGCGGTGCAGTACTCCGGCGGAGTGCGCGGCCCGCAGCGCGCGCAGCACCCACAGTCCGATCCGGGCCGCCTCCCGGGGCTCGATACGCCCCGCCTCCTTGACCGCGTCGGCGAGCGAGTGCCCCTCGACCAGCTCCATCACGATCCACGGACGGTTGTCGTGCTCCAGTACGTCGTGCACGGTGACGACGGCCGAATGGTTGATCCGGGCGGCCGCGCGCGCCTCCGACCGGGTGCGGGCGAGGAGGATGGTCTGTTCGCTCTCGGACACGTACAGCGCGGCCGTCAGCTCTTTGATCGCGACGGCGCGGTGCAGCACCTCGTCGTGCGCGCGCCACACCCGGCCCATGCCACCGCTGCCGATGGCGTCGACGAGCCGGTAGCGCCCCGCCAGAAGCAGGCCCTGCATCTGATTCACGTTTCCCCGCAATGGTCTTGACAGGGTCAGACTAAGGACCGGCCTGCGCCCAGGGAACCGGCGGGGCCCTACGGAGACAGCACTGTGACGGTTGGTCCGTACGTGAACGAGCCGCCGCCTCCGGATGACCGGGCGTCAACTACCGAGCGGGGTCAACCGGTGACCTGATAGGTCGCCGACGCCTGCTCGTACAGCCGCGACACCTCGTCCCGCTCCGCCTCCGGTCCGAGCACCTGCACCACGTGGTAGCGCCCGTCGACGATGATCGCGAGATTGCGTACGAAGACCTCGCGCCCGCCCGAGTCCTGCCAGGTGAACTGACCCTCGGCCATGACCCGTCCGCCCACGTCTATCCGCCGCATCCCGCTGGACGTGGCCCAGGTCGAGTCGCGGAACGGCTGCAACTCGCGCTCGTCCTCGCGCTGGTACGTCATCGGGTCGCTGCCGTACTCGCTGGTGCTGTCCCGGCCGGGCACCACCAGCAGCTCGAAGTTGCCCTGGGAGTAGACGACTTGGCCGCGGCCGTTCTTCCCGGTCCGGTCCCAGCCGTTGGCGACCGCCACGCTGAAGCCCTCGGCGTCCTTGCGCAGGGTGAAGCCCTGCGGGAGCTCGGGACCCGTGGTCTGGGTCGTGGAACTGGACGACTTGGTAGGGCTGTTCGTAGGGCTGCTGCCCTTGTCCGGTGACTTCTCGTCCTTCGGATCCGTGCCCGCGTTCCCGTCCGTGCCCGTGCCGGTCCCCGCGTCGGCGTCCGAGGAGTGGCTGGGGGCGGGGCTGACGACGTCCCCCGCGGCACCGGTCCGCTCACCGTCCGTCTCGGCCTTGGGCATGAAGGCCATGGCGTACGCGACGGCCGCGGCCAGGACGAGGAGAATCAGCAGAAGCAGGGTGCGGCCGAGCCGACGGGGCTTGGCCTGCTTCTTCTCCGGTCGGCCCCGCTTGTGGCGGCCGTGCCGGTCGGGCAGCCCGGCGCGCCGCCTGCGGACGAGCTCGCCCCGGCGGCGTACGACGGGCAGCCGCTTGGGATCCACGGGCGGCGCCGCCACGACGTACGTCCCCGCCTCCGGCTCGGGCGCCGACCGCACCAGCGACCGCAGCCAGCCGCGCAACTCCTCGAAGTCCAGCCGCTCGGTGGGGTCCTGGCGCAGCAGCGACTCCACGACCGGCCGGAGCGGCCCGCACTCCTCCGCGTACGCGGGCGGCTCCGCGCACACCAGCTGCACGAGCTCGGCGGTGCTCTCCTCCGGGTACGGCGCATGCCCCTGCACGGCCCGGAAGAGCAGGGCACCCAACGCCCACAGATCGGTGGCCGGGCCGATCGGCGCGGCCAGCTGCCAGTTCTCGTGCACGGGCCCGGCCTGCTCGGGCGCCCACCGCTCGGTGACGGGGCCCACGACGGCCATCCGCGCCTGCCGCGCCCGCTCGGCCGCCAGCGCGGTGGCGGGGCCTCGGTGACCGGCGGGTGCGGGGGCGAGGTCGCTCCACTGGCCGGCGCCTTCACCGGTGGCCTGGTCGCGACCGGTGGCCTGGTCGGGCCGGTGCCCGGCCCCGCCGCCTGCCGGTACGCCGCTTCCCGGGAAGCCGGGACCGCCCTGGGCGCCGAGTCCTGACGGCTGGGTTCCTGCTCCGGTCGCCGGGGCGCCGGTTCCGTATCCCTGTCCCTGAACGCCTGCTCCGGTGCCCAAGGCCTGAGCGGGGCCCGCGTACTGCCGGGCCGCGGTGCCGTTGCCGTTCCCGGCGCGGGGCATGCCGATTCCGTTCCCGTGGAACCCGGTGGCGTCGCCGCCGCTGCCCGGTACGCCACCGCCGTTGCCGCCCCCGGGAGTACCGCCGCCGGGAAGCGCGGAAGGCTGGTTCTGACCGTTCCCGCCCGCTACGGGGGCGGCACCGCGCGGTGCCGCCCCATGCCAGGAACCCGGTCGCCCCACCCCGTACGGATCGGCGATCTGTCCGGGTGGCGGAGTGTGCTCCAGTCCGACCCCGGGGGTCTGCGCGCCCGGGCCATCGCTCCCGGCGGGCCGTGACCGCGGGGCGGGCAGGGCCGCGCTCTGTCCGCCCCGCTGCTCTTCCTGCACGCGGGCCGCGGCTCGCGCGCCCGCGCGGTAGGCCGCGATGGCCCCGGCCCGCGCGGCCCGTACATCACCGCCGGGCTCCAACGCCCGCTGTCCGGCAGCCGACGCCTGCGAAGCCTGCGCGACAGGCAGCGGCGAACCCGCGCCGCCCCCACGCACCGCCTCGACCGCGGCCCTGCCACCATCGCCGCCAACACGCGCCCCGGATACACCACCTGAGCCCGGACCTGGTTGGCCTGTCGGACCCGCCGGACCGGTCGATCCGGCCGGGCGGTACTGCCCGGAGGGCGGACCCACCGAACCAGCGACCGCCCCGGCCGCCCCTGGCCTCTGCGCCTCACTCCCGCTCTCGCCCTCACCCTCGGCAGGCGGCACCGGGTCATACCCGCACAGCGCCTCCTCCGCGGCCCCGGCGGCAAGCCCCGTGAGCATCACGCGCCCGTCGTCACAGACGAGCACCGTGCGCGCGGTGATGTTCCGGTGCACCCAGCCGTGCGCGTGCAGCACCCGCAGCGCGGTCAGCACGTCGGCGGCCACCTCGGCGGCCCGGTACGGACTCAGCGGCCGGTCCGCGAGCAGCGCCGCCAGTGGCCGCGCGGACACCAGCTCACTCACTATCCACAGCGACCCGCCCTCGGCGAACACGTCGAAGACCTGGTCGAGCCGGGGATGGTCGGGAATCTGGGCCGCGGCCTGCGCGGCCTCGATCGCCCGTCGCACCGCGGGTTCCGTGGGCCGCCGCGTGGTCCGCGCGGACGGCCGCCGCACACCGGCGTCCCGCGCCACGAACCCGTCGGGCAACCCGTCCGCGTCGAGCACCTCCGCCTCGACCACCTCGGGCAACGGCACCTGCCGGACCAGGACTTCCTGTCCGCTGTAGGTGTCGAAGGCCCGGGTCTCGGCGAGTTCGTACTCGTCCGACGGCGGCAGCGGCAGACGGTAACGGTCGGCGAGCACCCGTCCCGCATAGTCGTCCACGATGCCTCCCCCGGCCGCCCGGTTGGTCAATTCCGTTCGCCATGCGTCCCGTTGTGGCTACAGATGTGCCTGCGTACGGTCCGCAACCATTCACGATACGTGCCGGAGGCAAGCCGCAGTCAGGAGATGCGAGATCTCAGGAGTCCCATGCCCCTCAGGACTTCGGTTGGAACGACTTCGTCAGCGTCTGCCACGTGTCTTTACGAAGCCCGCTGTCCCATTTCGAGGCCTTCGCGGTGTACATGAGCCCATATCCCAGGCTGCTGTCGACGACGAGTCCGCGGTCTATCGACCGGTACTTCGTCCCACCCTCCACATAGGTGAACTCCCAGTCGGCCGTGTTCCAGCCGCGGTAGTCCACCTGCTCTATTCGGATCCGCTGGTACTGCGACCGCCGCATGGCCCGCTCCTGGTTCTTCCAGTCCGCCACCGGGTCGTCCTTGGGCGTCGTGGTCCAACCGACCAGCAGCTTCTGCCCGTCCGGGCCGGCGAACCGGTCCCCGGCCGCGCTCGTGGACTGGAACTTCCACCCCTTCGGCAGCCCGATCGTGAACCCCTGCCCGCTCCTGTACGTCGTCACGGTGCCGTCGCCCGAGCCCGAACCCGAGCCGGACTCGTCGTCCGGGCTGCTCGACGCACTTACGCTCGGGCTCGCGCTGGGCGAGTTCTCCGGGGTCGCGCCCCCGCCGGCCGAGTCCGTCTTCTCACCGCTGTCCGTCTTCGTACCGCTGTCCTCGTCCTGCTTGGTGTCGTTCCCCGCGGTCGCTCCGCTGGACACCGACTTGTCGTCGCCGTTCTTGTTGTCCTGCGACCCGTCATCGCCCCCGCCACTCAACGTGACGGCGAGGATCGTGCCCAGCACGGCCAGGACGACGGCCACCGCAATGATCATCAGCGTCCGCCGGGGCACCACATCCGTGAGCGACGCCCTGGGCGCACCGGTTCGCACGGGTGCACCCCCAGCACCCCCCGAAGCCCCGCCCACCGCACTGGAGTTCGCCCCGGAAGCGGCGGTGTCCCGGGTCTTCGCCGCAGCGGGCTCTCCCGTCCCGACAGAAGCGGACCCCGCAGAAGCGGACCCCGCGGCAGGAGAAGCAGCAGCCGGAGGAGGGGTGGTGGCAGGCGAGGCAGTGGGAGGAGCAGCGGGAGAAGCAGTGGGAGTGGTCGCGGCCGCAGCCGCCTTGCCCTTACCGCCCGTTTCCTCCGCCGTCCGGTCCGTCTTCTTCCCCGGAGTGGCCACCGCGGCAGCTCCCGCCGCCGCCCCGGCACCCCTGCCCTTCCGCACGGAGCGCAACGCCCCACGCAGCCGCTCCCCGGCCTCCTCGCCCTTCTTGCTCCCGGTCTTGCTCCCGACCCCGGACCTACCGCCCGAACTCCCCTTCCCGGAAGGGATGTCCGAAGGAATGTCCGGCAGCGGCACGACCTTCGTCGCGTCCACCGGCTCCGGCTCGTCCTCCTTGGGCTCGGGCGCGTGGATCACCTCGGTGAGCATCGCCCGCGCCCCGGCCTCGTCGAGCCGCTGCTCGGGGTCCTTGACGAGCAGCCCGTAGATCACGTTCTCCAGCGGCCCGGCGTTCTTCGGCTGCTCCACCGGCTCCGTCATCACCGCGGTGAGCGTCGCTATGGCGGAACCCCTGTCGTACGGCGGCACACCCTCCACCGACGCGTACAGCAATCCGCCGAGCGACCACAGGTCGGCCGCGGGCCCCGGCTTGTGGCCACGCGCCCGCTCCGGCGAGATGTACGAGGGCGCACCGACGAGCATGCCGGTCGAGGTGATGGACGGGTCGCCCTCGACCTGCGCGATACCGAAGTCGGTCAGCACGACCCGGCCGTCCTCGGAGATGAGCACGTTCGACGGCTTCACGTCCCGGTGCAGGATGCCCTCACGATGCGCCGACCGCAGCACGTCGAGCACGGCAAGACCCACCTCCGCCGCGCGCTTCGGCGTGAGCAGCCCGTCCTCACGGATCGCCTCGGCGAGCGACTTGCCCTCGACAAGTTCCATCACGATCCACGGCCGGTTGTCCTCGTCGACCACGTCGAAGACCGTCACCGCGCCGTTGTTCCGGATCCGCGCGATCGCCTTGGCCTCGCGCAACGTCCGGGTGATCAGCCGTCGCTTCTCTTCCTCGTCGATGCTCGACGGGAACCTCAGCTCCTTGACGGCGACCGTACGACCCAGCGTCTCGTCCTTGGCCCGCCAGACCGTGCCCATGCCGCCGCGGCCGAGGACTTCTCCCAGCCGGTACCGCCCGGCGAGGAGACGTTCGCTCTTGTCCTGACGGGATGCCCCGCCCCGCTCCGCCTCCGACATGCGTCCCCTCATGCAACCCGCCCTGACAGAGCCTCCATTGTCACCCACCCCGGCACCGCCCGGCGCCCAGGGTGCCTCTCAATCGAGGAGTACCCCGCATTCGAGCCATCGCCGGCACCGGGAGCATCCACACCCGAGCCACCTCTCATACGGGCCCCATCGCTCGCCCGGGCCCCGCCCGTCGCCCGGCCCGGGCCGTCCCCGATGATGAGCGGCGACGAGGAAGGAACCCGATGCCACCCCTGAGGACGCTACTGGCACTTCCTGTGTCCCTGGCCCTCCTCGGCCTGGCCCCGACCGGCTCGGTGGCTGCCGGCCCGCCACCGTCGGACACCGTCCTCAGCCGGTTCGTCGGCCGTGGCAAGGCACCGGCCGCCGCCCTGCTGGCCCACGAGGGATCGGTCTCGCGCTTCGCCCACGCGGAACCCGAAGCCGAAGCCGAAGCGGCCACCAGGCCTGACGCCGCGTCGGGCACCGCCGCCCCCGCCCCCGCCGACGCCATCCGCCCCACCGACCGCTTCCGGGCCGGCAGCATCACCAAGACGTTCATCGCGGCCGTCGTGCTGCAACTGGCCGCCGAGCACCGCCTGTTCCTGTCCGACTCGGTGGACTCCCACCTGCCGGGCCTGGTGCGCGGCGCGGGCACCGACGGTCGCGCCCTGACCCTGCGCGCCCTGCTCACCCACACCAGCGGCCTCGCCGACTTCACCGCCGTCACCCGGGGCTCAGTCCCGCTCACGCCTGTTCAGGCCGTACGCATCGCACTCACCCTCCCCCAGTCTCGACTTCGCTCGACCGGGGGGACCCCCATCCCGGCCCCACGCGGCCTCTTCGCCTACTCCAACACCAACTACGTACTGCTCGGCATGATCGTCGAGCAGGTCACCGGCCGCTCGTACGCCGCCGAGGCCATGCGTCGCCTCATCACTCCCCTTCGTCTTACAGGCACCTCCTTCCCTGGCTCCCGCCGCTCGCTGCCCGAGCCGCACGGCCGCGCGTACGCCGCCGACGGCTCCGACGTCACCGATCTGGACCCGCGCGTGGCCGGCGCGGCGGGCGAACTGGTCACCACGCTCGCCGACCTGAACCGCTTCTACGCGGCCCTGCTCGGCGGCGACCTGCTGCCGCCCCGCCAACTGCGCGAGATGCTCGACACCCGCACCGCACACGGCTCGTACGGCATGGGCCTCTATCCCGTGAAACTCCCGTGCGGCACCACGGTGTGGGGACACAACGGCCGCATCGCCGGCAGCTACGTCCGGACCGCAGCCACCCCCGACGGCCGTCGGGTCCTCACCTTCCGCGTGAACACGGACGCGACGGCAGACCCCGACCTCGAACCCGCCCTGCTCGCCGCCGAGTTCTGCCCCCGCACCTCGTAGAACGGCCGGGTTCCGAAGAAAGATCCCAGGCCAGGACACTCGTTCGAGTGACATCAACTCGGACCACGAGCCTTCGCCCCCTCCCCCGCGATCACTACCGCGGTCTCTACAGAGGTCTGCACAGGGGTCTCTACAGCGGCACGATGTCCGGCGCCCCCAGCCGAGCGGCGTCGGCCGTCAGGTCGTCCGGCTGGCGCTGCGACTCCCGCTCCGCCTCCACCCGCTTCTCGTAGTGCTCGACCTCCCGCTCGATCTGGTCCTTGTCCCAGCCGAGGACCGGAGCCATCAGCTCCGCCGCCTCCTTCGCACTGCGCGTCCCGCGGTCGAAGGTCTCGATGGAGATGCGCGTCCGCCGCGTCAGCACGTCGTCCAGATGCCGTGCCCCCTCGTGCGAGGCGGCGTAGACGATCTCGGCGCGGAGATAGTCCTCGGCCGCCGGCAGCGGCTCGCCCAGCGAGCTGTCCGCGGCGATCAGATCGAGCACCTCTTCCGCGAGCGACCCGTACCGGTTCAACAGGTGCTCCACCCGCACCACATGAAGGCCGGTCCGCTCGGAGATCCGCGCTCGCGCGTTCCACAGTGCCCGGTACCCCTCGGCGCCGATGAGAGGGATGTCCTCGGTGACGCACTCCGCGACCCGCTGGTCCAGGCCGTGCACCGCCTCGTCCACCGCGTCCTTGGCCATCACCCGGTAGGTCGTGTACTTGCCGCCCGCCACGACCACGAGCCCCGGCACCGGATGCGCCACGGTGTGCTCGCGCGACAGCTTGCTCGTGGCGTCCGACTCCCCGGCGAGCAGGGGCCGCAGCCCCGCGTACACCCCCTGCACGTCGTCGCGTGTCAGCGGGAGCGCGAGCACCGAGTTCACATGCTCCAGCAGGTAGTCGATGTCCGCGCTGGACGCCGCCGGATGCGCCTTGTCCAGGTCCCAGTCGGTGTCCGTGGTACCCACGATCCAGTGCCGCCCCCACGGAATCACGAAGAGCACGGACTTCTCGGTGCGCAGGATCAGTCCGGTCGTCGACTTGATCCGGTCCTTCGGTACGACCAGATGGATGCCCTTGGACGCCCGTACGTGGAACTGCCCCCGCTCGCCGACCATCGCCTGGGTGTCGTCCGTCCACACCCCGGTCGCGTTGACGACCTGCTTGGCGCGGATCTCGTACTCCCCGCCGGCCTCCACATCCTGGACCTTGGCACCGACGACGCGTTCGCCCTCGCGCAGGAAGCCGGTCACACGCGCGCGGTTGGCGACCTTCGCGCCGTACGCCGCCGCCGTGCGCACCAGCGTCGCCACATAGCGGGCGTCGTCCATCTGCGCGTCGTAGTACTGCAGCGCCCCGACCAGCGCGTCCTTCTTCAGGGCGGGTGCGACGCGCAGCGCGTGACGGCGTGACAGATGCCGGTGCGTGGGCAGTCCGCGCCCGTGGCCGCGCGCCATCGACATCGCGTCGTAGAGCGCGACGCCCGAACCGGCGTACCACCTCTCCCACCCCTTGTGCTGCAAGGGATACAGGAACGGCACGGGCTTCACGAGGTGCGGCGCGAGCCGTTCGAGGAGCAGCCCGCGCTCCTTCAGCGCCTCCCGTACGAGCCCGAAGTCGAGCATCTCCAGATAGCGCAGGCCGCCGTGGATCAGCTTGCTCGACCGGCTCGATGTGCCCGACGCCCAGTCACGCGCCTCGACCAACCCGGTGGACAGGCCGCGGGTCACGGCGTCCAACGCGGTACCCGCGCCGACCACGCCCGCTCCCACGACCAACACGTCCAGTTCGCGCTCGGCCATTCCCGCGAGTGACTCGGCGCGTTCCGCCGGCCCCAGTGTCGCTGTCCTCACTGCTGCCTCCCGCTGTCTGTCGCGCCTGGCTCACCCGTTCGGCGAGACCCGGCTCACATCCCCCATGCCCAAATTCTCAACCCGTTGCCCGCCTTCGGCCACCAGCGACCGTCGGCCTGTGGATATCTCTCGGTGACTTCCGGAGAAACACAGTCGGACAATCCCGCAAATCGGTCATATTTACTCCTAGTCTGACATTGCGCTCGTCCGTTCTGTCCACAGGGCTTGCGCCCTCGTCCCAACTCGGCTACTGGGAAGGACGGCCCACCGCCATGCCCGCAGATCTCGCCGTCATCGGCCTCGGCCAGCTCGGCCTGCCCCTGGTCCAGGCCGCCGTCGCCGCCGGCATCTCGACCCTCGGCTACCAGTGCGGCGACCCCGCGCCGCTGGCCGCCGCCGACCTGCGCCGGATGCTCTCCACCGGTTTCCGGCCGGCCACCAACCCGGCCGAACTCGGCCGCGTCCGCACCGCGGTCATCTGCGCGCCGACCCCGCGCGGCGCGGACGGCGCACTCGACCTGGGCCAACTCGCCGCCGCCGCCCACACCCTGGCCGGGCACCTGCGCCCGCACACCACGGTGATCCTGGAGTCCCCGGTGTACCCCGGAACCACCGAGGAATTCCTCCGGCCGCTCCTCGAAGAGGGCTCCGGACTGCGCGCCGGCCGCGACTTCCACCTCGCGTACTCGCCCAGCCGCGTCGACCCGGGCAACCGCGACCACAGCCCCGCCAACACCCCGAAGGTCATCGGCGGCCTCACCCCCGCCTGCACCGAGTCGGCCGCCGCCTTCTACGGCCGCCTCACCGACAAGGTCGTACGCGCGCGTGGACCACGCGAAGCGGAAACCGTGCAGCTCCTGGAGACCAACTACCGGCACGTCAACATCGCCCTGGTCAACGAAATGGCCGTCCTCTGCCACGACCTGGGCGTCGACCTGTGGGACGTCATCCGCTGCGCCGAGACCAAACCGTTCGGCTTCCAGGCCTTCCGCCCCGGCCCCGGCGTGGGCGGCCACGCGGTCCCCCGCGACCTCGCGGGCCCGAGGACCCGCTCCCTGCGCATGGTCGAGCTGGCCCAGCAGGTCAACAACCACATGCCCCAGTACGTCATCCAGCGCGCGGCCACGCTCCTCAACGAGCACGGCAAGTCGGCCCGCGCCGCGCGCGTGCTGCTCCTCGGCGTCACCTACAAGCCCGACCACGCCGACCAACAGGGCTCCCCCGCCCAGGAGATCGCGACCCGCCTGATGGAACTGGGCGCCGCCGTCAGCTACCACGACCCCCACGTCCCGTCCTGGAGCATCCTCGGCCGCCCGGTCCCGCGCGTGGACTCCCTCTACGAGGCCGCCGCCGACGCCGACCTGACGATCCTGCTCCAGCAGCACCGCACGTACGACCTCCAGGGCCTGTCGGTGAAGGCCCAGCTGCTGCTGGACACGCGGGGGGCCACGCCTACGGGGGCGGCGCACAGGTTGTGAAGGGGGGCGCGTGCGGGTGGCTGCGCCTCTGGGACTGGTGGCGTGCGGGGCGGCTGCGCGGCTAGCGTATGGACAGGTGGAACCCACCGCAGGTGGTACTGCGGCAGGCTCCTGAAAGTGATCGGAGTGTCCACCCCTGGTTGTGGCAGGGGTGGCCGCTTGCTTTCCGCAAGATCCACCTCTTCCGGTGCCGCGCCGCCCGACAGCGGATCCGGTACCGTACAAAAAGGTGGAGCCCACCGCAGCGGGTACTGCGGCAGGCTCCTGACGGGTTACGGGTGTCCGCCCCTACTGTCTTTAGGGGCGGCCGCTCACCGTCCGTGGATCCGCAAAATCCACCTCCACAGGCACTTCACCATCCAAAGACGGATCCGGTCCCAGCGGGTGGGCTTGCGGTGGCGGCCCATAGGCGCCCCCTTCCACGACGCCACCCAGAGGCCCGGTAGGCGGCTCGTCGGAACTCGGGCCGGGCCCCGAGGGCCGGGGTCCGGAACGTTCTCCTTGGAAGGGGACGCCCCAGACAACTGAGGCGCCGAACACGGACGCTATCGCCTCGACACGGCCGTCCAGCGCGCATTCGCCCCGAACGCAACCGTGCGCCCCCTTCCGTAAAACGCGCCCCACCAGGGCCACTTGGACACGCGAAGGGGCCCGGACCAAGCAGGTCCGGGCCCCTTCGCGTCGTTTATGTCGTACCGCCGCCTACCTCTTGTGCTGCGAGTCCGCCACGGTGACCTCGACCCGCTGGAACTCCTTGAGCTCGCTGTAGCCGGTCGTGGCCATCGCGCGGCGCAGGGCGCCGAAGAAGTTCATCGAGCCGTCGGGGGTGTGCGAGGGGCCGGTGAGGACCTCCTCGATGGTGCCAACCGTGCCGAGGTCGACCTTCTTGCCGCGCGGCAGCTCCTCGTTGACGGCCTCCATGCCCCAGTGGTGGCCCCTGCCGGGCACGTCGGTGGCGCGCGCGAGCGGGGAGCCGATCATCACCGAGTCGGCGCCGCAGGCGATGGCCTTGGGCAGGTCGCCGGACCAGCCGACACCGCCGTCCGCGATCACGTGGACGTACCGGCCGCCGGACTCGTCCATGTAGTCGCGACGGGCGGCCGCGACGTCCGCCACGGCTGTCGCCATGGGCACCTGAATGCCCAGCACGTTCCGCGTGGTGTGCGCGGCGCCGCCGCCGAAGCCGACCAGGACACCGGCCGCGCCGGTACGCATCAGGTGCAGGGCCGCCGTGTACGTGGCGCAGCCGCCGACGATCACCGGCACGTCCAGCTCGTAGATGAACTGCTTCAGGTTCAGCGGCTCGGAGGCGCCCGAGACGTGCTCGGCCGAGACCGTCGTACCGCGGATGACGAAGATGTCGACGCCCGCGTCCACGACGGCCTTGGAGAACTGGGCGGTGCGCTGCGGCGAGAGCGCGGCCGCGGTGACCACGCCCGAGTCGCGCACCTCCTTGATGCGCTGCCCGATCAGCTCCTCCTTGATGGGAGCCGCGTAGATCTCCTGGAGGCGGCGGGTCGCGGTGTCCGCGTCCAACTCCGCGATCTCGTCGAGGAGCGGCTGCGGGTCCTCGTACCTCGTCCACAGGCCTTCGAGGTTGAGGACGCCCAGGCCGCCGAGCTCGCCGATGCGGATGGCGGTGGCCGGCGAGACCACCGAGTCCATGGGGGCGGCCAGGAAGGGCAGCTCGAAGCGGTAGGCGTCGATCTGCCAGGCGATCGAGACCTCCTTCGGGTCTCGCGTACGACGGCTCGGGACGACGGCGATGTCGTCGAAGGCGTACGCCCGGCGGCCGCGCTTGCCGCGCCCGATCTCGATCTCAGTCACGTGTGTGGCCTTTCCCTCTTCGGTTCTGCGCCTCCCAGTATCCCCGACGCATACGACAAGGGCGGTCCCGGAGCCCCGGGACCGCCCTCGGACGTGCTTCACGCGCGCGTGGATGTCATTTACGGCTGTTCACAGCCCTGGGGACATCGTTTACGGCTACTGGCCGCGGCTGTAGTTCGGCGCCTCGACCGTCATCTGGATGTCGTGCGGGTGGCTCTCCTTGAGGCCCGCGGACGTGATGCGTACGAAGCGGCCCTTGGACTCCATCTCGTCGATGGAGGCGGCGCCCACGTAGCCCATGGTCTGGCGCAGGCCGCCGACGAGCTGGTGCAGCACGTTGCCCAGCGGGCCGCGGTAGGGCACCTGGCCCTCGATGCCCTCGGGTACGAGCTTGTCGTCGGAGGCCACCTCGGCCTGGAAGTAGCGGTCCTTCGAGTACGACCTGCCCTGGCCCCGGGACTGCATGGCGCCGAGGGAGCCCATGCCGCGGTACGACTTGAACTGCTTGCCGTTGATGAAGAGCAGCTCGCCCGGCGACTCCTCACAGCCCGCGAGGAGGCTGCCCAGCATCACCGTGTCGGCACCGGCGGCCAGCGCCTTGCCGATGTCCCCGGAGTACTGCAGGCCGCCGTCGCCGATGACCGGGACGCCCGCCGCGCGGGCCGCGAGGGCTGCTTCGTAGATGGCTGTTACCTGCGGTACACCGATGCCGGCGACCACACGGGTGGTACAGATCGAGCCAGGGCCGACGCCCACCTTGACGCCGTCGACACCGGCGTCGATCAGGGCCTGGGCGCCGTCACGGGTGGCGACGTTGCCGCCGATCACGTCGACGCCGACGCTCGACTTGATCTTCGCCATCCAGTTGAGGGCGTTGCTGTTGTGTCCGTGCGAGGTGTCGACGATCAGGAAGTCCGCGCCGGCCTCGGCGAGCGCCTGGGCCCGCTCCAGCGCCTCGGGGCTGGCGCCGACGGCGGCACCGACGAGGAGGCGGCCCTCGGCGTCCTTCGCGGCGTTCGGGTACTTCTCGGCCTTCACGAAGTCCTTGACCGTGATGAGGCCCTTGAGGACGCCCGCGTCGTCAACCAGCGGAAGCTTCTCGATCTTGTGGCGGCGCAGCAGCTGCATGGCGTCGTTGCCGGAGATGCCGACCTTGCCGGTGACCAGCGGCATCGGGGTCATGACCTCGCGCACCTGACGGGAGCGGTCGGTCTCGAAGGCCATGTCGCGGTTGGTGACGATGCCGAGCAGCTTGCCGTTGCCGTCGGTGACCGGCACGCCGCTGATGCGGAACTTGGCGCACAGCGCGTCGGCCTCGGCGAGCGTCGCGTCCGGGTGCACCGTGATCGGGTCGGTGACCATGCCGGACTCGGAGCGCTTCACCAGGTCGACCTGGTTGACCTGGTCCTCGATGGAGAGGTTGCGGTGCAGCACGCCGACGCCGCCCTGGCGGGCCATGGCGATCGCCATGCGGGACTCGGTCACCTTGTCCATCGCCGCCGAGAGCAGCGGAATGTTCACGCGCACGTTGCGGGAGATGCGGGACGAGGTGTCGACCGCGTTGGGCAGCACTTCAGAGGCGCCCGGCAGCAGCAGCACGTCGTCGTAGGTCAGCCCGAGTGTCGCGAATTTCTCGGGCACTCCGTCGACGTTGGCAGTCATGACACCTTCCCCAAATGGCCTTGATCGGTGCGGATGTCCATGCTAACGGGAAGCACGGCTCTCTCATTCCACGGTTACGGTGCCCCTGGACTTCGTGGGTTCGTACGGGCGGGGCGGCCTCTCTGTTCACCTGCGCCAGGGCCCCCGGGGTCACAGGCCGTGGCGGGACTCGCCCGGCACGGCCGGCTCCCGCCTCTCGCACCTCGGCGGCGCAGCGGAAAAAATGCCGCCCCACCAGGTCACGCCCCGCGGGGTACCGGGCCGAGCGGACACCGTCCCGGCGGGAGCAGCAGCCCGGTGGAGCGCCGACCCCGAAGCGGCCGGGCTCGAAAGAACTCCTACCGCAGGACTTCTGCCGCGGAACTCCTACTGCTCCGCCAGTGCCCTCAGTCGGCTCAGTGCCCGGTGCTGGGCCACTCGGACCGCTCCCGGTGACATTCCCAACATCTGGCCCGTCTCCTCCGCCGTGAGACCCACCGCGATCCTCAGCAGGAGCAGCTCCCGCTGGTTCTCGGGGAGGTTGGCGAGGAGCTTCTTGGCCCACTCTGCGTCGCTGCTGAGGAGGGCGCGCTCTTCGGGGCCGAGCGAGTCGTCGGGCCGCTCCGGCATCTCGTCCGACGGCACGGCCGTCGAGCCGGGATGGCGCATCGCGGCGCGCTGCAGGTCGGCGACCTTGTGCCCGGCGATGGCGAAGACGAAGGCTTCGAAGGGGCGCCCGGTGTCCTTGTAGCGCGGCAGGGCCAGCAGCACCGCCACGCAGACCTCCTGCGCCAGGTCCTCCACGAAGTGCCGGGCATCACCCGGCAGTCGGGACAACCGGGTGCGGCAGTAGCGGATCGCGAGCGGGTGGACATGGGCGAGGAGGTCGTGTGTGGCCTGCTCGTCGCCCTCGACCGCACGATGGACGAGCGCACCAATCGCCCCTTGGGAAGAGGCCGCCTCGTCGTCGCGCATCGGTCCATGGTGCCTTGGCGTAGTCCGATCCATGGCACCGCGTCCGTAGTTGTGCACCGAAGCGTTATGAGCAGGTGCGCCGGAACTCATCTCCTGCGCCCTCCCCTCCCGCTCGACCGACTCGTTCCCGAGGAACTCCACACCTCAAGGATGCGGCATCCGCCGGGAAACGTGGATCGGGCGCCCGAAGGGATGATTCCGATCCCCGTTCGGGCCCGGTCCCACCCGCCGTGCGGCGGGTGGGGGCTGCCGAACCGCCGCGCGGCGAGAGTGCGCCCGCCACGGCAGCGGCTGATATCACTGTGGCGTCGGCCGGCGAGCGCCACTTCCGACACAGGCCCTAGCGGACCAGGCCCCATCGGAAGCCGAGCGCCACCGCGTGCGCGCGGTCCGAGGCGCCGAGCTTCTTGAAGAGCCGTCGGGCGTGGGTCTTGACCGTGTCCTCGGAGAGGAACAGCTCACGGCCGATCTCCGCGTTCGACCGGCCGTGGCTCATGCCCTCCAGGACCTGGATCTCACGCGCGGTGAGCGTGGGCGCGGCACCCATCTCGGCCGACCGCAGTCTGCGCGGAGCGAGCCGCCAGGTCGGGTCGGCGAGGGCCTGGGTGACGGTCGCACGCAGCTCCGCACGGGAGGCGTCCTTGTGGAGATAGCCGCGGGCACCGGCGGCGACCGCGAGTGCGACCCCGTCCAGATCCTCGGCGACGGTGAGCATGATGATGCGCGCACCGGGGTCGGCGGACAGCAGCCGCCTGACCGTCTCCACGCCGCCCAGACCGGGCATGCGTACGTCCATCAGAATCAGATCCGAACGGTCGGCACCCCAGCGGCGGAGGACTTCCTCGCCGTTGGCCGCCGTGGTCACGCGCTCGACACCGGGCACGGTCGCCACCGCGCGGCGGAGCGCCTCTCGGGCAAGCGGGGAGTCGTCGCAGACGAGGACGGATGTCATGACCGTCCTCCGCAGCTGATGCGCGTCACCTTGAGCCTCCAGGCTGGTACGAAATCGTCACCTGTGCGGTCGACACTCGGTCGCGGATGGTGCCGCCTGCCCGAGCGCTTGTTCCTTCAACCGCCTCCGCACTCTCAACGACGGTCACTCGAAAGAGTTACGGGGCCGTGAGCCACCTTCGGCACTCTACGTGAGGGTGCGGACACGGTGCAGACACCCACAACGGACCCTCAAGGTTTCATCACAAGCGATGCCCCATTTAGCCGTTTTTCTTCCCATTTACTGGTGTCTGAGGCTAGATTCGCCATGAGTCATATTTTCATCTCCTTAGATAGTAGATGTACGGTCATGGGCACGTAAGCGCCCAGAACGGCTACAAGGGGACTACGCAATGGCAGATTTCTCCCGCCTTCCCGGACCCAACGCGGATCTGTGGGACTGGCAGCTCCTCGCGGCCTGCCGCGGGGTCGACAGCTCGCTCTTCTTTCACCCTGAGGGCGAGCGCGGTGCGGCACGGAGCGCTCGTGAGAACTCGGCCAAAGAGGTCTGCATGAGATGCCCGGTACGCGCGGAGTGCGCGGCCCACGCCCTGGCGGTTCGCGAGCCGTACGGCGTGTGGGGCGGGCTGACCGAGGACGAGCGCGAAGAACTCATGGGGCGGGCACGCAACCGCCTGGTCTCGGCGTCGATGTCGAGCGGGGGCACCCCGTCGCACAACTGAAGGAACGTTTTTCCAGAGCGGCACGCGCCCGCGTGCCCCTACATTTCGTCCCTCGCGGGATACCACTCGCCCCGTAGGAGCCGCTTTTCGTCCGCGGGCGAGTTCACACTCAGCGCGCCGCGGCCCGGGCCAGCTGGTCCAGCGTGGCCGCCACCGCGGGCACCTGGGCCAGGTCCGGCAGGGTGAGTGCGACGATCTCCCGCCGCAACGCGGGTTCCACCCTCACCATGCGGGCACCCCTGGGACGTACGGACTCGATGGCCAGCTCCGGCAGGACCGCGACCCCCAGACCCGCCCCGACCAGGCCGACCACGGCCGGGTAGTCGTCGGTCGCGAAGTCGATCCGGGGTGTGAATCCAGCCCTCTCGCAGACCTCGACCAGCTGGCCGCGGCAGCGGGGGCAGCCGGCGATCCACGGCTCGTCGGCGAGGTCTCCGATGGCCACCGACGCCGCCCGGGCCAGCGGGTGCCCGTCGGGAACCAGGCCGACCAGCCGGTCGCTGAGCAAGGGCCGTACCACCAGGTCGTCCCACTCCCCGGCGGCCTCCGCGCCCTCGTCTGCCCGCCTCCCGTCGCCGCCCGTGCCTCCAGGGGCCGCGCGCCGGTCCTCGTACCGGAAGGCGAGCGTGACGTCGCAGTCGCCCTCGCGGAGCATCTCGACCGAGCGCGGCGGCTCGGCCTCCTCCAGGGAGACCCGCGTGCCTGGGTGCGCGGCCCGCAGGGCGGCGAGCGCGGTCGGTACGAGCGTGGAACTGCCGCTGGGGAACGAGACCAGCCGCACCCGTCCCGCGCGCAGGCCCGCGATCGCGGCGACCTCCTCCTCGGCGGCCGTCAGCCCGGCGATGATGCCCGCCGCATGCCGTACGAGAGCCTCGCCGGCCTGGGTCAGCCGCATCTCACGGCCCGTACGGATCAGCAGCGGTGTGCCTACGGACGCTTCCAGAGCCTTCATCTGCTGGCTGACGGCGGGCTGGGTGCACCCCAGTTCACGCCCCGCGGCGGAAAAGGAGCCGGTGGCGGCGACGGCGCGCAGTACGCGGAGATGACGGGCTTCGATCACCTTTCGAGCATAAGCGAGCCTTGGATGCAGCGCCGAATATCGCGTCGACACTTTGATACGGATCACCTACCGTGCCGATATGAAGCTTTTGTCGCTGAATCTGGGCCGGCCCAAGGCAGTCGAGTACACGGACCAGGCCGAGGGTGTGAGCGGGATCGACAAGCAGCCGGTGGACGGGCCGGTGCGGGTGGCGGCGCCCGGGCCCAAGGGGGTCGGCGCGAGCGGTCTGGCCGGGGACGCCGTGTGCGAGACGCGACATCACGGAGGGGATCACCAAGCCGTGTACGCCGTCGCGCGCGAGGACCTCGACGACTGGGAGCGCGAGCTCGGGCGGCCGCTGAGGAGCGGAATGTTCGGCGAGAACCTCACGACGGAGGGTCTCGACGTGTCCGGCGCGCTGATCGGGGAACGCTGGCGCATCGGCTCCGAGGTCGTTCTCGAGGTCACCGCAGGGAGGATTCCCTGTCTCACCTTCCAGGGCCATCTGGGTGAGAAGGGATGGGTCAGGCGGTTCACCGCGAAGGGGGCGCCGGGCGCGTATCTGCGGGTGATCGAGCCCGGGGAGATCCGGGCGGGCGATCCGATCGAGATCGTGCACCGGCCGGACCACGACGTGACCGTCGCCCTGCAGTTCCGCGCGGTGACGACCGAGCGGGCGCTGCTGCCGCGGGTACTGGCGGCGGGGGATGCGTCTCATCCGGAGACGCTGAAGTTGGCGCGCAAGTATGCGGAGAAGTACGGCGACGGCGAGAGGGTGGGAAAGGGGAGCGAGGAGAGCGAGGGGTGAAGGAGGCTGAGGGGTTCGGGGTTCGGGGTTCGGGATGCGGGCTTCGGGATGCGGAGTGAGGACTGGCGGGTGGCGCACGGCGCTGCAGCCGGTCGCGTGGCCGCTGACGCCCTCGTCCGAACCAGCCTTCCAGCGGGGCGGCTTGGAGATTTCCGATGGTGAGGACGCGGTGCGGGCGGGCCACTTCGGTCCGAAGCGGTTCGCCGTCGACAGGCCCCGACGAGCGATGCCCCCGCGTCTTCGGGACCGTCACCCGGGCCCCGCCGAGGGCGGTTCGCGGTCGTGGAGCGGGGGCGGTGGGAGGGCACCGCACCAGGCCACTCCGCGCACGGAGACGGCTCGCCGGGTCACTAACCTTGGCCCATGACAACGGCTCTCATCACAGGATCGACCTCGGGCATCGGTGCCGCCTTCGCGCGGCGGCTGGCCGCCGACGGGCACAACCTCGTCCTGGTGGCGCGTAACACCGAGCGGCTCGGTGAGCAGGCGACCGAGTTGCACGACCGGCACGGCATCGAGGCGGAGGTGCTGACGGCGGATCTGGCGACGGACGACGGCATCGAGGCGGTGGCCGCCCGCCTCTCGGACCCCAGGAACGCGGTCGACCTGCTGGTCAACAACGCGGGCTTCGCCAACAAGGGTCTCTATCTGGACGTACCGATGGCGGACGAGCTGAAGATGCTCAAGGTGCACTGCGAGGCGGTGCTCCGGCTGACCTCGGCGGCGACCGAGTCCATGCGGGAGCGCGGGCGCGGGGGCGTGGTCAACGTGGCCTCGGTGGCCGCCTTCCTGCCGCGCGGCACATACGGGGCGTCGAAGGCGTGGGTCGTGCAGTTCACGCAGGGCGCGGCGAAGGATCTGGCCGGCAGTGGCGTGCGGCTGATGGCGCTGTGCCCCGGTTTCGTGCGGACCGAGTTCCACGAGCGGGCCGGGATGGGCACGGACAACATCCCCAACTGGATGTGGCTGGACGCGGACAAGCTGGTCACGTCCGCGCTGGCCGACCTGGCGCGGGGCAAGTCGCTGTCCATTCCGGACCCGCGGTACAAGGCCATGATGGGTGTCGTGAAGGTGACGCCGCGGGCACTGCTCGGCGGTATCAGTTCGAAGACGGGGCGGAAGTACGGGCCCCAGTGAGTCGGATGGTGCCGTTAGGCAGCGGCGTAAATGGAATCCCCTTCAACTAAGAAACCGTTGGAGGGGATTTTCACTAAAATGGTGGCATTCGACCGGACCCAGGGGGGCCGGAGGGCGGCGCCATGACATTCGTACAGCTCATCGACTGCAAGACGAGTCGGTTCGACGAGATGAACCGGCTCATGGACACCTGGGTCGAGCAGACCAAGGGCAGGCGGACCGCGACGCACAGCGTGATCGGGAAGGACCGGTCCGACGCGTCGCACTTCATCGAGATCGTGGAGTTTCCGTCGTACGAGGACGCGATGCGGAACTCGAATCTGCCGGAGACCGACAGGATCTTCCGGGAGATGGTGGCGCTCTGCGACGAGATGCCGACGTTCACGGACCTGGACGTGGTGCGGGACGAGCTGCTGTACGCGGCCACCATCCGGAGGTTCTTCGAGACGGTGGCCACCGAGGGAGAGCTTCCGCCGCTCAACGACCTGATCGCGGAGGACTGCCACGACCACAATCCCGCCAACGAGCAGGACAGCATCGGGCTGGACGCGATCCGGCGCGACATCCGTATGTGGCGCGGCGGGTTCGACTTCACGTTCACGATCGAGGACCAGATCTCCCAGGGCGACCGGGCCTGTGCGCGCTGGGCCTGGGACGGCACCCACAAGGGCGACTTCCTGGGGATTCCGGCATCCGGCAAGAAGGTCGGCATGACCGGAACGACCGTCTTCCGCTGCCATGAGGACGGGAAGATCGCCGAGATCTGGTGGCAGTACGACCTGCTGGGGCTGATGGGGCAGCTCGGCGCGCTCGACCAGTTCGAGATCTAGCCGGCGAGAGTTCGAGATGTAGCCGGGTCTGTCCGGGTGCGGCCGGCGAAAGACCGAGGCCCGGTTCCCCCACGGGGAACCGGGCCTCAGCTGTCAGCTACGAACCTCAGTGGGAGTGGCCGTGGCCGCCGTGACCGGCGTCGGGCTCCTCCTCGGCCGGCTTCTCGACGACCAGGGTCTCGGTCGTGAGGAGCAGGGAGGCGATGGAGGCGGCGTTCTCCAGGGCGGAGCGGGTGACCTTGACCGGGTCGATGACGCCGGCCTTCACCAGGTCGCCGTACTCGCCGGTGGCGGCGTTGAAGCCCTGGCCCGCTTCGAGTTCGGCGACCTTGGAGGTGATGACGTAACCCTCCAGGCCGGCGTTCTCGGCGATCCAGCGCAGCGGCTCGACGGCGGCCTTGCGGACGACCGCGACACCCGTGGCCTCGTCGCCGGTCTTGCCGAGGTTGCCCTCCAGGACCTTGACGGCGTGGACGAGCGCGGAGCCACCGCCGGAGACGATGCCCTCCTCGACCGCGGCGCGGGTCGCCGAGATGGCGTCCTCCAGGCGGTGCTTCTTCTCCTTCAGCTCCACCTCGGTGGCGGCGCCGACCTTGATCACGCACACGCCGCCGGCCAGCTTCGCGAGGCGCTCCTGGAGCTTCTCGCGGTCCCAGTCGGAGTCCGTGGACTCGATCTCGGCCTTGATCTGGTTGACCCGGCCGACCACGTCGGCGCTGTCGCCGCCGCCGTCGACGATGGTCGTGTCGTCCTTGGTGACCGTGACGCGGCGGGCGGTGCCCAGCACGTCCAGGCCGACCTGGTCGAGCTTGAGGCCGACCTCCTCGGCGATGACGGTGGCGCCGGTGAGGCTCGCCATGTCGCCGAGCATCGCCTTGCGGCGGTCACCGAAGCCGGGGGCCTTGACGGCCACCGCGTTGAACGTGCCGCGGATCTTGTTCACGACCAGGGTCGACAGGGCCTCGCCCTCGACGTCCTCGGCGATGATCAGCAGCGGCTTGGAGGAGTTGGTCTGGATGACCTTCTCCAGCAGCGGCAGCATGTCCTGGATGGAGGCGATCTTGCCCTGGTGGATCAGGATGTACGGGTCGTCGAGGACGGCCTCCATACGCTCCTGGTCGGACACCATGTACGGCGACAGGTAGCCCTTGTCGAAGGCCATGCCCTCGGTGAAGTCCAGCTCCAGACCGAAGGTGTTGGACTCCTCGACGGTGATGACACCGTCCTTGCCGACCTTGTCCATCGCCTCGGCGATGAGCTCGCCGACCTGGCTGTCCTGGGCGGACAGACCGGCCACGGCGGCGATGTCGGACTTCTCGTCGATCGGGCGCGCGGTCGCGAGGAGCTCCGCGGAGACCGCGGCGACGGCAGCGTCGATGCCCTTCTTCAGAAGGGCGGGGGACGCGCCGGCGGCGACGTTCTTCAGGCCCTCGCGGACGAGCGCCTGGGCCAGCACGGTGGCGGTGGTCGTACCGTCACCCGCTACGTCGTTGGTCTTGGTCGCCACCTCCTTCACCAGCTGGACGCCGAGGTTCTCGTACGGGTCGTCGACCTCGACCTCGCGGGCGATGGTGACACCGTCGTTGGTGATGGTGGGGGCGCCGAACTTCTTGTCGATGACGACGTTGCGGCCCTTGGGGCCGATCGTCACCTTGACCGTGTCGGCAAGCTTGTTGACGCCGCGCTCGAGGGCGCGACGGGCGTCCTCGTCGAACTTCAGGATCTTCGCCATGGGAGCGTTGGCCCTCTCGGAAATCTAGAGGTGTGAGTCTTGGGGTGAACGAACTGCGCCCCCGACGCCCGGCTTCTTAATGGTCGCGGGGGCCAGGGGCGCAGCTCTGAAAGCGGTGGTGCTCGGTAATGCAGTAATGCCTAGGTGAACTACTTCTCGATGATCGCGAGTACGTCGCGGGCCGAGAGGACGAGGTACTCCTCGCCGTTGTACTTCACTTCGGTGCCGCCGTACTTGCTGTACAGCACGATGTCGCCGGTCTTCACGTCGAGCGGCAGGCGCTCGCCGTTCTCGAACCGACCCGGGCCCACCGCAAGGACGACGCCCTCCTGGGGCTTCTCCTTCGCGGTGTCCGGGATGACCAGGCCAGAGGCCGTGGTCTGCTCGGCATCCAGCGGCTGGACCACAATGCGGTCCTCGAGCGGCTTGATGGCAACCTTGGAGCTGGTGGTCGTCACGATCCGACCTCCCCCTTCGGAGATCTCACGGGGTTAACTGTCTGAGGTGGCGACCAGGTGGATCCGTCGTCGCGGGTGCCGGACCTGCCCGTCGCTATTGGCACTCTCCTAGGGGGAGTGCCAGAGCTGAGACTATGACCGCGGTTAGCACTCGGTCAAGCGGAGTGCCAGTTGCCCGCGGCGGCTCAGCCGGATTTCGGTTGCCCGGAGCTGGGGTGAGCGTCACTGGGGGCTGCGCCCCCAGACCCCCTTTTCGGCCTGGACGGCCTCGTCCTCAAACGCCGGACGGGCTGGGTGGGGCTGGACTGGCCTCCGCAGAAAGTGCCCCGGAGCAGGGGAAGCCCTAGAGGCAGAAAGGGCCCTACAGGTAGTCCTCCAGGCGCGCCACCGTGAAGCCCTGCCTCTGGATGCTGGTCAGGATTCTGATCGTCGTCTCCGTGAGGGTTGTGCCGTGTGTGCCCTCGGGGCAGTGGAGGATGGCGCCCGGTCGGAGCCGGTGCGGGGTGCGCCACAGGACGACCGCCGCGACTCCGCAGTCGGCGGCCGCGCGCAGGGTGTCGTCGTCGTAGGCGCCGTACGGCGGGCGGAAGAGCCGGGGGCGGATGCCGAAGCGCTGCTTGAGCTTCTCCTGCTGGCCGCAGATCTCCGCGCGCTGGCCCGCGTACGGGAGGCCCGGCAGGTACGGGTGGTCGAGGGTGTGGTTCTGCACGCTCGCGCCGACCGCGCGCAGCCGGCCGAAATGGGCGTACCCCGGTCCGGCGACACGGTCCGTGAGGAACATGCTGACCGGCAGCCGCAGTTCACGGACCATGTCGACGAACCGCGGATCCTTCTCGGCGCCGTCGTCGAAGGTCAGGAAGACGACCCGGTCGCGGGTGGGCACCCGGTCGACGACGGGCGGCAGGCCTGGTCCCGCCGCGTGTACGGGGGTCTTGGCGGGGGCCCTGGGAGGACGGGCGAGCGGGGCCGGGAGCCCCCAGCGGCGGTACGTGTCCGCCGTGGGCCCGTGCGGGCGCACCTGCTGCGTGGCCTGCCTGGCCGGCCGCTCGATGGAGCCGTCGATGGAGGGGGCGGCGGACTGGGCGCAGCCGCTGAGGCCGACCACCCCGGCGAGCAGCACGGCCATCGCCCGCCGCCTCACAGGTAGTCCTCCAGCCGGGCCACCGCGTACCCCTTGTCCGTGACCAGCTTCATGAAGCGGCGGACCATGTCGGGCATCGTGCCCTTCCAATGCTCCCTGCCGCGGAAGTGGCTGAGGACGATGTCGCCGGGGCGGAGGGCGCGGTCCCACTCCCGGTAGTCCCAGCGGTCGACGAAGACCTCCTCGTTCCACAGCGGGACCGCCTTGATGCCACAGGCCCTGGCGGCGCGCAGGGTGTTCTCGTCGTAGTTGCCGAAGGGCGGGCGGAAGAGGGTCGGGCGGGTGCCGTACCGCTTCTCGATCACGTCCTGCATGCCGCAGATCTCGCGCTTCTGCGCGGCGTACGAAAGGCGGGGCAGGTAGCGGTGGTTGAGGGTGTGGTTGTTCAGTACGACGCCACGGTCCCGCATCTTCTTGAAGTAGCCGTAGTCCTCCTTGACCAGGTAGTCGCTGAGGAAGGCGGTGTACGGGATCTTCAGGTCGCTCATCATCCGCAGGAACGCCGGGTCCTTCTCGGCGCCGTCGTCGATGGTGAGGAAGACGACCCTGTCCTTGGTGGGGACGGTCGTGAAGACCGGCGGGAGTTTCCTGTGGCCGGCCACCTCGAAGCCTTTGCGGGTGGTGATGCGCGGCTTCTTCGTGGGGGCGCGGGGTGGGGACAGGGGGACCTTTGCCAGGCCCCAGCGCTTGGCGCGTGCGCTGGCCTGGGGGTGGGCGTGGGCGTCCAGGGCTGGGGTGCGTTGAGCCTTGAGGGGCTGTTGGCCTGCGGCCGGCTTGACGTGGGCGGGGCCTGTTTCCGAACAGCCGGAGGCGATTGCTGTGAGGGTCAGCAGGGCGAGAGTCTTCCGCGCTGCGCGCGACGGGCGGTGCGTGATCTGCGGGCCGGTGGGGGCTGCTCGCGCAGGTCCCCGCGCCCCTGGAGGGGCGTCATCGTTCGCCCCGCTTGCACTATTAATGTCATTTTGTCGTACAAGTCGCATGGGGTTGGATCCTCACAGGTCGTGGCCCTTACCGACCCCCGACACCGCCACCACGCGCGCGCCATCCACCGACTGGCCCACAATGGGCCGGTGAACGACCTCGATCCGCTGGCCTCTTTCATCTCGCTCCTCACCCCGGAGGGCCGTGCCCTGCTCGACGAGGTGCGCGGCACCGAACCGGCTCAGGAGCTGGCCGTGGCCACGCGGCTGCGGCGGGAGCACCCCGTGGAACTCGTCTCGGCGGCGCTCGGGCAGGCCCGGTTGCGGCAGCGGGCCGTGGTGAAGTTCGGCGCGGCGGACGCGGGGCGGATGTTCTTCACGCCGAACGGGGTGGAGCAGTCGACCCGGGCGACCGTCGCCGCGTACCGTGCCGGGCGTTTCCGGGAGCTCGGTGTGCGTTCCGTCGCCGACCTGTGCTGCGGCATCGGCGGTGACGCGATCGCGCTCGCCCGTGCCGGGGTCCGGGTCCTCGCCGTCGACCGCGACCCGCTGACCTGTGCGGTGGCCCGGGCGAACGCCGACGCGCTCGGGCTCACCGACCTCGTGGAAGTGCGCGAGGCGGATGTCACGGACGTCGACACGTCCTCGTACGACGCCGTTTTCGTGGACCCGGGCCGACGGGGTGGGCGGGGGCGGATCTTCGATCCCGAGGCGTACTCGCCGCCCCTGTCGTGGGCGGTCGGGGCGGCTCTCAAGGCCCCTGTCGCGGCTCTGAAGATCGCGCCCGGCATTCCGCACGAGGCGGTCCCCGTCGAGGCCGAGGCCGAGTGGATCTCGGACTCCGGGGATGTGAAGGAGGCCGTGCTGTGGTTCGGCACGCGGGGGTCCGGGGTCGTCCGCGCGACCCTGTTGCCCGGCCCGCGTACGCTCCTGGGCCGCGGGCTGCCCGATCCTCAGGTCCGGCCGCTGGGGCGTTACCTGTACGAGCCCGACGGTGCCGTCATCCGCTCCCATCTGGTCGCGGAGGTCGCCGAGGAGCTCGGCGGAGGGCTGATCGACGAGACCATCGCGTACATCACCTCGGACTCCCTCGCCTCCACCCCGTACGCCACGGCCTACGAGATCACCGATCAACTCCCCTTCAGCGTCAAGAAGTTGAAGGCGTTGTTGCGGCAGCGTGAGGTCGGCATCCTGACCGTCAAGAAGCGTGGCTCGGCCGTCGAGCCGGAGGAGTTGCGGCGCAAGGTGAAGCCTCAGGGGGCTAATTCGGCGACCGTGTTCCTGACGCGTGTGCGCAGCGCTCCGACGATGCTCGTGGGGCGCCCTGTCTGACTCGAACCGCGGGTTGTCTGTCGGCTGCGGGCGCGTCGTGGCTGGTCGCGCAGTTCCCCGCGCCCCTGAAAGACTGCGCCGTTCCCCGCGCCCCTAAAGCCCGCGCCCCTGGATACGGGGCACGGGACCCCCTCGGGCTCAGGAAAGCCCGTACGGGAACTAGCCGTCCAGTTGCTCCAGTGTCGCGTTCGACGGGCCCCTGTGGGACTGCTCGGTTCGTGCCACGGACTCTGCCGCGTCGAGTACCCGTACCGCGTTCTGCCAGGTCAGCTTGGCGAGGTCGGGGGGTGACCAGCCGCGGTCCAGGAGTTCTGCGATCAGGTTCGGGTAGCCGGAGACGTCGTTCAGGCCGTCCGGAGTGAACGCCGTGCCGTCGTAGTCGCCGCCGATGCCGATGTGGTCCACGCCCGCCACCTCGCGCATGTGGTCGAGATGGTCGGCGACCGTCGAAACGGTCGCGACGGGGCGGGGATTGGACTCCTCGAAGACGCGGTGGACCTTCATCGCCTCGGCGGTCGTGTCGAGGTGGTGGAAGCCCTGCTCGCGCATGTTCTCGTCGGCGGCGGCCGTCCAGTCGACGGCGGCCTGGAGGACGAACTTCGGGACGAAGGTCACCATCGCCACGCCGCCGTTGCCGGGCAGGCGTTCCAGCACGTCGTCCGGGATGTTGCGCGGGTGGTCGCAGATCGCGCGCGAGGAGGAGTGCGAGAAGATCACCGGCGCCACGGACGTGTCCAGCGCGTCCCGCATCGTCGTGGCCGCCACGTGGGAGAGGTCCACCAGCATGCCCAGGCGGTTCATCTCCCGTACGACCTCGCGGCCGAAGGCCGACAGGCCGCCGACGCCCGGCTCGTCCGTCGCCGAGTCCGCCCACGCGTTGTTGTCGTTGTGGGTGAGGGTCATGTAGCGGACCCCGAGCTCGTACAACCCCCGCAGGGTGGCGAGGGAGTTGTCGATCGAGTGGCCGCCCTCGGCGCCCATGAGGGAGGCGATACGGCCCTCGCCGCGCGCCGCCTCCATGTCGGCGGCCGTCCGGGCGGCCTTCAGGTCCTCCGGGTAGCGGGCGATCAACTGCCGTACGCAGTCGATCTGTTCGAGCGTCGCCGTCACCGCGCCCGGCAGGTCCGAGCGCACGTACACCGACCAGAACTGCGCGCCGACCCCGCCGGCGCGCAGCCGCGCCAGGTCCGTGTGCAGGTGGGCGCTCTGGTCGGCGGCGATGTCGCGGGCGCCGATGTCGTAGCGGACCTGCTCGCGCAGGGCCCACGGCAGGTCGTTGTGGCCGTCCACGACCGGGAAGTCGGCGAGCAGGTCCCGGGCCCGGTCGAGGGACGACGACATGGCCGTCACTTCCCCGAGCCGAAGCCGAAGCCGCCGCTGCCCGCGCCCTCGACCTTGGCGCGCAGCCGCTTGCCCTTCTCGGCGGCCTGCTCGCCCAGCTCCTGCTGGAACTCCCGCATCCGGCCGAGGAGTTCCGCGTCCTGCGTGGCGAGGATGCGGGCGGCCAGCAGGCCCGCGTTGCGTGCGCCGCCGACCGAGACGGTGGCGACCGGGACACCCGCGGGCATCTGGACGATCGACAGCAGCGAGTCCATGCCGTCGAGGTACTTCAGCGGGACCGGGACGCCGATCACGGGCAGCGGGCTGACCGAGGCGAGCATGCCCGGCAGATGGGCGGCCCCGCCCGCACCGGCGATGATCACCTTGATGCCGCGGTCGGCCGCCCCCTCGCCGTACGCGATCATCTCGCGCGGCATCCGGTGCGCCGAGACGACGTCGACCTCGTACGGGATCTCGAACTCGTCGAGGGCCTGCGCGGCCGCCTCCATGACGGACCAGTCGGAGTCCGAGCCCATGACGATGCCGACGACGGGCGACTCGGAGAGCTCGGCGGACGAATCTGCGGACGTACTCATTCGGTGATCGTGCCCTTCAGGTAGGCGGCCGCGTGGCGGGCTCGGTCGAGGGCGTCGTCCAGGTCGTCGCCGTAGGTGTTGACGTGGCCGACCTTGCGGCCGGGCTTCACGTCCTTGCCATACATGTGGATCTTGAGCTGGGGGTCGCGGGCCATGCAGTGCAGGTACGCGGCGTACATGTCGGGGTAGTCGCCCCCCAGGACGTTCACCATGACCGTCCACTTCGCGCGCGGGCGCGGGTCGCCGAGCGGCAGGTCCAGGACCGCGCGGACGTGGTTGGCGAACTGGGAGGTGATCGCGCCGTCCTGGGTCCAGTGGCCGGAGTTGTGCGGACGCATGGCCAGCTCGTTGACGAGGATGCCGTGCCGCCCGTCGGGTCCGCGCGTTTCGAAGAGCTCGACGGCGAGGTGGCCGACGACGTCGAGCTCCTTCGCGATGCGCAGGGCGAGCTCCTCGGCCCGGAGCGCGAGCTCGTCCGGGATGCCCGGCGCGGGCGCGATCACCGTGTCGCAGACGCCGTCGACCTGCCGGGACTCGACCACGGGGTACGCGACGGCCTGGCCGTGCGGCGAGCGGACGACGTTCGCCGCGAGTTCCCGTACGAAGTCGACCTTCTCCTCCGCGAGGACCGGGACCCCGGCGCGGAAGGGGTCCTCGGCGTCCGCCGCGGACCGTACGATCCACACGCCCTTGCCGTCGTAGCCGCCGCGGACGGTCTTGAGGACGACCGGGAAGCCGTCGCCCTCGGCCCCCTCGGGGAGCCCTTCCGCCGCGAAGGCCGCCACATCCTGCGGGTCGCTCACGATCCGGTGCCGTGGGCACGGCACACCGATCGCGTCGAGCTTCGCCCGCATGACGCCCTTGTCCTGGGCGTGGACGAGCGCGTCGGGGCCCGGGCGGACGGGAATGCCGTCCGCCTCCAGGGCTCTCAGGTGCTCGATGGGCACGTGTTCGTGATCGAAGGTGATCACGTCGCAGCCCCGCGCGAAGGTCCGCAGCGTGTCGAGGTCGCGGTAGTCGCCGATGACGACATCGCTGACCACCTGCGCCGCGGAATCCTGGGGGGTGTCACTGAGGAGCTTGAATCTGATGCCGAGCGGGATGCCCGCCTCGTGTGTCATACGAGCGAGCTGGCCCCCGCCGACCATGCCGACTACCGGGAACGTCACACCCCCAGGATATCGGCCGTATCGATGCGCTCCCGACGCGCGCATGATCATCAAAATTTCCGCATGTTCGTCGCAGGCCGGCCACATCTTGCGGTCCGGGCCGGGCGCGGAAGGGAACCGCTGGTTAGCATGGCGGAGTCGACGAAGGTTGACGAAAATCGCGAATCCGACGAGACGGGGGCTGGGCGACACCATGGGCACAGGTGGTAAACGCGGGGCTCACACCAGGCCGGCCAGTGCCGTGCGCCGCCGAATCGACCGGTTGACCAAGGAAGTCGCCAAGTTCGGCGCGGTCGGCGGAGCCGGTCTGATCGTCAACCTGCTCACGTTCAACCTGGTGCGCAGCGTCACGGACCTGCAGGTCGTACGGGCCAGTGTGATCGCCACCGTCGTCGCGATCGTCTCCAACTACATCGGGTTCCGCTACTTCACGTACCGCGACCGGGACAAGAGCCGCCGTACCAGGGAAATGACGCTCTTCGTGCTGTTCAGCGCGGTCGGCCTGGTCATCGAGAACGGCATCCTGTTCGCCGCCACGTACGGCCTCGACTTCCACAGCCCGCTGGCGAACAACGTGTTCAAGTTCGTCGGCATCGGTGTCGCGACGCTCTTCCGCTTCTGGTCCTACCGCACCTGGGTCTTCCGCGCGCTGCCCGCCCGTGAGGCCGTGGCCGACGCGGAATCGTTCCTGGAGCAGCCGGACCCCCTCCTGCGGGAAGACGGCTCGCCCCGGCAGTTCCAGCGCGTGCGCTGAGCCCGCTCCCGGACGCCCGCAGGCCACCGACTACGGGCTACCGGCTACCGCACGGTCGGTGCCGGCTCCTCCCCCGGCGTGGCCCGCTTCAGGGGCGTACGCGAGAGGAACAGGCCGAAGACCGGGGGCTGGGCCTGGAGCATTTCGAGCCGCCCGCCGTCGGCCTCCGCGAGGTCGCGGGCCACGGCCAGGCCGATCCCCGTCGAGTTGCGGCCGCTGATGGCGCGCTCGAAAATGCGGGCGCCGAGGTCGGCCGGGACTCCGGGCCCTTCGTCGGTGACTTCGATCACAGCCTGGTTGCCGGTGACGCGGGTCCGCAGGGCGACCGTGCCGCCACCGTGCATCAGGGAGTTCTCGATCAGCGCGGCGAGGACCTGGGCCACGGCTCCGGGCGTCCCGACGGCCTGCAGATGGTGTTTGCCGGAGTTGACGATGGCGCGGCCCGCGCTGCGGTAGGCCGGGCGCCACTCCTCCAGCTGCTGCTTGATGACCTCGTCGAGGTCGAAGGTGACGGCGGAGCCGGTGCGCGGGTCGCGCGAGTTGGTCAGGAGCCGCTCGACCACGTCGGTGAGGCGCTCGACCTGGGTCAGCGCGATGGTCGCCTCCTCCTTCACCGTGTCCGGGTCGTCGGTGAGGGTGATCTCCTCCAGCCGCATGGACAGGGCGGTCAGCGGCGTACGGAGCTGGTGCGAGGCGTCGGCCGCCAGGCGCCGCTCGGCCGTCAGCATGCGGGCGATCCGCTCGGCTGAGCCGTCCAGGACGTCCGCGACCCGGTCCAGCTCGGGCACGCCGTACCGCTTGTGGCGGGGCCGCGGGTCCCCGGAGCCGAGCCGCTCCGCGGTCTCCGCGAGGTCGGTCAGCGGGGAGGTGAGCCGGTTGGCCTGGCGTACGGCGAGGAGCACGGCGGCGACCACCGCGAGCAGGGCGACCGCGGCGATGATCAGGAGCGTCCGGCCGACCTCGCGGGTGACCAGGGAGCGCGGCTCCTCGACCGTGACCGTCTCGCCCTCCTCGCCCTTGGCGTCGAACTGGATGACGTCGCCGTCGGGCTTGGTCCCGATGTGGATGACGGTCCCGTCCCGCAGCTCGATCCGCGCGTACCGGTCGTCGCCCACCTGGTCCTTGAGGATGTCGGCGCTGATGTTCTCGTCGCCGAGGATGCGGCTGTCGACGATGCTCGCCAGCCGCACCGCCTCGGAGTTCACCCGGTCCTCGGCGCTACTGGTGATCGTGCGGGTCTCGACGATGACGAGCGAGACCCCGAACACGGCGATCACGACCAGCACGACAGCCAGCGTGGAGTTGATAAGACGGCGACGCACGGGGCCCTCCGGGCAGCTCACGATCAAGGCTGGGGCGCCCCCGAAAGGGGCGCGGGGCTGTGACCTTGTGCGGCTCCGCCGCGTGGGCGCGACCAGCCACGATCTTTTAGGGGCGCGAGGAACTGCGCGACCAGCCACATACGGCCCGCGGCCGCGCACCCACCGAAATCACAACGGCGGCGAGGCGCAGCCCAGCCGCAACCGCCCTAACTCTTCTCGAAGCGGAACCCAACACCCCGTACCGTCGCGATATACCGAGGGTTAGCCGCATCGTCGCCCAGCTTCTTGCGCAGCCACGAGATGTGCATGTCGAGCGTCTTGGTCGACGACCACCACGTCGTGTCCCAGACCTCGCGCATCAGCTGGTCGCGCGTGACCACCCGCCCCGCGTCCCGGACGAGGACCCGCAGGAGGTCGAACTCCTTGGCGGTGAGCTGGAGCTCCTCGTCCCCCATCCACGCACGGTGCGACTCGACGTCGATGCGCACCCCGTGCGTGGCGGGCGGCTGCTGCGGCTCGGAGGCGCCGCGCCGCAGCAGGGCCCGGACGCGGGCCAGCAGTTCGGCGAGCCGGAACGGCTTGGTGACGTAGTCGTCGGCGCCCGCGTCGAGGCCGACGACGGTATCCACCTCGTCGGCGCGGGCGGTCAGGATGAGGATCGGGATGGTGTGGCCCTCGGCACGCAGCCGCCGGGCCACCTCAAGACCGTCCATGCCGGGCAGCCCGAGGTCGAGCACGACCAGATCGATGCCGCCCTGGATGCCGGCGTCGAGCGCGGTGGGTCCGTCCTCGCGTACCTCAACCTCGTAGCCCTCCCGGCGCAGGGCGCGGGCCAGCGGCTCCGAGATGGACGCGTCGTCCTCGGCGAGCAGTACACGGGTCATGGACTGATGGTAGTCCGCCGCGGACCAGTGCAGTGTGAGTGATCGACATCCGGGGTTCGCTCCGGCGGCTCCGGGCATGCGGCACACCTGCGACCCTGGGCTTAGGCATGAAAATCTGTGAACGACCTTCGATTCATTCACATAGTTCCATCCATGCCTGTGATCCATCTCTCAAGTCATGCCATGTGCGGCATTGACATGCTGTATGGCCTTATCGTGACGAGATACCTGTAGCCCACAGGGACCTTTGGCGGCCGCTTGACCGTCGAAGGTCTCTTTTGTGTGCGGGCCGGTGCCCACCAGCCTTGACGGGAACGACCTGTGGCCGGGCCCCGAGCGCGAGGACGCGTGCCGGCCGCCTCCCCCACCGGGCGCGCGAGCTCCCCACTGCGGCACGCCCCGACCAGCAAGGAACGACCATGGCGTCCAGCCTGACGAAGGACTCGGTCTCTCCGGGCACTCCCGGGTCCGAGAAGACCTTCTTCGGCCACCCCCGCGGACTGGCCACTCTCTTCATGACCGAGATGTGGGAGCGGTTCTCCTACTACGGCATGCGGGCCCTGCTCCCGCTGTACCTGGTCGCCCCGGGCGGCCTGCACCTCAGCGCGACCACCGCGACCGCGATCTACTCGGTCTACCTGTCGCTGGTGTACCTGCTCGCCCTGCCCGGCGGCTGGTTCGCGGACCGCGTGCTCGGCCCCCGCAGGACCGTCGCCGTCGCCGGTCTGGTCATCATGCTCGGCCACCTGACGCTGGCCCTGCCCTCGTCCGGCACCTTCTACGCGGGCCTCGGCCTCGTGGCGATCGGCTCGGGTCTGCTGAAGGCCAACATCTCGACGATGGTCGGCCACCTCTACGACGGCCCGGACGACCCGCGCCGCGACGGCGGCTTCACCGTCTTCTACATCGGCATCAACCTCGGCGCCTTCGCGGCGCCGCTGATCATCGGCACCATCGGTGAGAACGTCAACTGGCACCTGGGCTTCGCGCTCGCCGCGCTCGGCATGGCGCTGGGTCTTGCCCAGTTCCTGATCGGCCGCGGCCACCTCGACGCGCGCTCCGACCTGGTCCCGACGCCGCTGTCCGCCGCCGAGAAGGTCTCCACCCTGCGCAAGGCGGCGCTGTGGGCGGGCGTCGCCGCGGTCTTCTACGGCATCGTCGGCTTCTCCGGCCACTACACGCTGAACTGGATCCTGGTCCCGCTCACCCTCATCGGCCTGATCATCCCGATCATGGTCATCGCCCGCATCAAGCGCGACAAGGACCTCGACGCCGTCGAGCAGTCGAAGATGTCCGCGTACATCTGGTTCTTCATCGCCGCGGCCGTCTTCTGGATGATCTACGACCAGGGCGGTTCGACCCTGTCGATCTTCGCCGAGTCCTCGGCCGAGAACAGCGTCTTCGGCTGGGAGTTCCCGGTCTCCTGGTACCAGTCGGTCAACCCGGTCATGATCATGGCCCTGGCTCCCGTCTTCGCCTGGGCGTGGCTGGCGCTGAACCGCAGCGGCCGGGAGCCGAGCACGATCGTGAAGTTCGCCTCGGGCCTGCTCCTGGTCGGCGCGTCCTTCTTCCTCTTCCTGGCTCCCCTGTCGATCGCCGAGGGCGGTCACAAGGCCGCCGCGCTGTGGCTGGTCGCCATCTACTTCGTGCAGACCGTGGGCGAACTGACCATCTCCCCGGTCGGCCTCTCCGTCACCACGAAGATGGCTCCCGCGAAGTACGCCTCCCAGATGATGGGCGTCTGGTTCCTCGCCGTCACCGCGGGCGACGCCACGACCGGCCTGCTCTCCATCGCGGGCGTCGGCCTCAACGGCATGGGCGTCGTCGCCCTGGAGGCCACCCTCGCCGTGATCGCCGGCATCGCGGTGTACATGTACCGCAACAAGGTCAAGTCACTGATGGGCGAC
This sequence comes from Streptomyces sp. NPDC050704, assembly GCF_040654355.1. Classification (NCBI taxonomy): domain Bacteria; kingdom Bacillati; phylum Actinomycetota; class Actinomycetes; order Kitasatosporales; family Streptomycetaceae; genus Streptomyces; species Streptomyces sp. NPDC050704. The sequence continues at coordinate 41,137 of NZ_JBFAHW010000025.1, forward strand.
GTTCACTGACGGCGCCCCGAAAGGGGCGCGGGGAACTGCGCGACCAGCCACAACCGGCCCGCAGTTCCCCCCAACGCTCCACCCCTACGGCGCCTTACGCGAAGCGTGCCGCCGCGGCATGAACGTGAACACGGCCCCACCCAACAGAACCGCAGTCCCCGCCACCAGCCCGAGCGCCTTCAACATCCCACCGTCATCAGCCCCGGTATCCGCCAGCCCCCCACCGGAGCCACCAGCACCGGAACCAGACACACCGGCCCCACCGGCGGAGCCACCCGCCGCGCCACCCTCCTGGGCGGCCGTATCCAGCGTCAGCGACACGGCGGACTTGGTGGGAGTACAAGTCGTAGTCGTACCAAGGGCCTTCACCGTCAGCACACCCGGCGACAGCGTCGACTTCCCGTCCGCCCCCGGCTTGTACGTGCCCGTCAGATCAGGAATCTCCATGGGATCCCCCGACTTGATCGCCTCGGAGTTCGTCGGCCCCTCGACATGGACCTTGCCCTTGTCGGCGCCCCCCAGCACGACCTCCATCGACGGCTTGACCGAGTCCGCCGGAATGTCCGCGGGGCTGTCCATCACGGACCCCTTGAACTGGACGGTGAGGTCGTAACTCCCGCCATCCTTCTTGGCGTTGATCTGCACGGGCGAGGTCGCGTTCTTGTCGCCGATAGGCGTCTTGCACGCGTACGGGATCGCGACTTCCTTGCCGGTGAAGTCGGTCTGGCCGCCGCCACCGCCGGAGCCTCCCGTGTCGCTGCCCCCGCCCCCTCCGGCGCTCCCGCTCTCACTCTCGGACGGGCTCGGCTCGCCGCTCGTCGGCGGCGGGCTGGTGCCCTCGGTCGGATCGGGCGACGCCGGGGGCGAACCCCCGTCGCCCGCCGTCACGTTGATGGTCGCCGCGGACTTCACCGTCTCCTTCGGCGAGCACTTCGTGTCCGTCGACATGACGTTGATGGCGTACGCGTCCGGTGTCAGCGTCACCTCACCGGGCGTCGTCAGCTTCAGCTTGCCCTTCATGTCGGACAGCACCATGGCCCCGCCCTTGGCGATGGCCGGGTTCTCGCGCGGCCCCTGCATCGCGATGTCGCCGCTCTGCGCACCGGCCGCCTTGAGCGTGCCGGACGGCTGGACCGAGTTCGCCGGCAGGTCGATCAGGTCGGGGTTCTTCGAGGCCGCCTGGACGAACTTCCACACCACCTCGACCTCGTCACCCACCTTCGCCGTCGCCGGCGCGGTGACCTCCACCTTCGTGGTGCCCTGGACGGGGTCGAGACCGGCGGCCGCGGGCGGTATGCACTCGGTCGCGTACGACACCTCGGCCGCCTGGGCCGGCGCCGCTGCCACGCCCAGCAGGACACCGGCGCCGCCGAGCATCATCGCGACCCCGGCCGCGCTCGCTCTCCGGCCGCCTCTCGGCCGGGCTCCCGGTCGGACTCTCCGTTGCGTGCTCACGTGTTTCCCTTCCTGGTCGGGGTCGTCGGACTGTTCTCTTGCGGTGCGGAGAGCTGACCGGCCTCGGCCGCCCCCGGATCGGTGTCCGGGGTGAACCAGGGCAGAGTCGGGTTCGTACGAGAACGGGCGTCGCGTTCAGTAGCGGCACCGGCATTGGCACCGGCTTGGGCTTTGGCGTCGGCTTTGGCATCGGCACCCGACGCCGTGAACGTCGACGGAAGGCTCAACTTCGGCAGCCGTACGGTGACTTCGGGCAGCCGCAGCCCTCCGCGCCGCACACCGTGCGCGCCCCGGCCGGGGCGCCCCGGCTGCCCGGCCCGGCCGACGCCGACGCGCCCGGAGCGACCGGAACGTCCGGCGGACCTGCTCGGCCGTATCCGGTCCACCACGGCCATCCCGATCCGGAACACGGCGGCCGGTACGACGATGCCGACGAGGATCCAGAAGAGCGTCACGCCCCAGGGGCGCCCCACGCCCCACGGCTGCTCGGCGAGCATCCTGCTGCCGAACTTCAGCGAGACCGTGTAGTCCCCGTGCGCGCCGGCGGTCAGCTCGACCGGCAGGGTGATCCGTGCCTTCTTGCCGGGCGCGATGGTGCCGCGCCACTGCCGTTCCTCCCACTGCGGGGCGAACACGCCGTGGGAGGTGCCGACTTGGAAGACCGGGTTCTTGACCGGAGTGGAGCCGACGTTGCCGACGGTGAAGACGAGCCGGCGGGTCGGCGCCGCGCCGAACCAGGTGAGCAGGCCGCTCGACCCGTCGAGCCGGGTGTCGGTGAGCACCGAGAGCCGCCCGCTGGTGTCCTGCTTCGGCAGCGGTTCGACGTCGTGTCCGGCGACCAGGAACGGGGCGTTCGCCGCCGCCTTCTCACCGGTGACCGTCGCGACATGCACCACGCAGGGGCACGGCTCGGGCGGCTCGGCGACCGGCAGCTGCTTGCGGAAGGCGCCCTTCGCGTCGGTCGTGACGGCCCGGCCGTCCGCGTTGGCACAGGAGTTGGTGCCGCCGATCACGCCCCGGTCGGTCGAGGACTGGCCGCAGATCAGCATCATCAGGATGGCCTTCGACCGCCACCCCTTGCCGGTCACGGTGATCGAACCGCCCGTCCCCGCCTGGGACTTGGAGAGTTCGACCGTCGGTTTCTCCGCCGCGGCCGCCGGTACCGCGGCCGGCACCCCGGCCAAGGAGAACAGGGCGAGCGCGAGCACCGCCACCACCGCCGGGACACGCACGATACGCACCTTGCCGCTCACGTCACCGCTCCCGTCAACTCGACTTCCGCACGCGGCTGTTCGGCCGCCCCGGTCCCCCGAGGCCGCCGACGACTCCGTACGAACCAATGGCCGCCGCCCGCACACAGCACGAGCCCGGCCGCCGTACCCGCCACCGCTCCCCAGGGCACGAACCGCGCCGACGTGCCCGCCTCGTCGCGCGCCCCGCCCGCCGCCGTGACCGTGAGCCGCACGTCGACCGAGTCGAGGGCGGGCCGGTCGGGCCAGGGTTCGGTGAGGGTGACGCGGCGGCCTGGGAGCAGTTCGACGGGCAGCGTGCGCGGGGCGCGGTCGAGCACCTCGCCGAACAGGCCGTCGGCGCGTACGGCGAGCTTCGGGGTCAGCACGGTGTTGCCGCGGTTGACCAGCTCGTACGAGATACGGCCTGAGCGGACGGCCACCTGCTCGACGGTGAGCGCCGAGAGGCTCGGTCCGCCGACCCGCAGATGGACGCGTACGGCCGCGGACCGGCCGGCGCCGCTCGCGACGATCGCGCCGGGGTGGTCGCCGGGGGTGGTGCCCGCCGGGATGCTCACGGTGAACGGCACGTCCGCGCGGGTGCGCGCCGGGATCTTCACCGTCCGCTCGGCGAAGGTGATCCACGCGCCGGTGTCCGTGGCCTTGGCGCGCAGCGAGAAGCCGCCGTTCCTGCTGTTGTCGGCGTCCGCGCCCCGCAGCCGTACGGTCAGCGGCTCCCTGCCCGGGTTGAGCACCGACACCGTGTCCTCCAGGACCGTGCCGGACGCGCCCTCCGCGTAGAAGTACGGCCGCCCGTCCGGCCCGCCCGCCGAGGGCACGACGGACCAGCTGTCGTCGGCCGCGGCGGTCGGGGCGAGAGCCAGCAGGGTGACGGCGGCGAGGCAGAGGGCACGGACGGCAGGCGGCACGGGCGGCATCGGCGGCTCCGAGTGGTCGAGCGAAGAGGGCAGGTCAGCGAGGGGCCTGATGCCTGCGCGTCAGCCACAGCACCCCGGCCGCGCCCGCCAGCAGCACCGTGCCGCCGAGCGTGCCGAGCGCGATCGCGGAGTCCTCGGGGCCGGTCTGCGGCAGTTCCTCGCCGCCCGAGGGGGCGCTCTGCGAGGAGCCCGACGTCCCGCCGCCGCCCTCGGCCGCCGTGACGTCCAGGGTCAGCGAGGGCTTCGGATTGTTGCCCGGCGTGCACGTGGTCGTGGTACCGAGCGCCTTGATGGTCAGCACGCCCGCGGTGAAGGTGACCTCGCCGGTCTTCTTCGGGGTGTACGTGCCGGTCAGGTCGGTGATCTTGATGGGGGTGTTGGCGGGCACCGCCTCCGGGTTGGCGGGGCCCTTGACCGACAGGGTGCCGCTGTCGGCGCCGCCCAGTTTGATGACGGCGCTCGGGTTCATCGCACCCTTGCCCAGTTCCACGGGGCTGGAGGAGACACCCTTCTGGAAGGACATGGTCAGCTGGTAGCCGCTGCCGCTCTTGACGCTCTTGATGTCGATGGGCGAGACGGCGGACTTGTCCCCGATGGGGGTCTTGCACTGGTAGTTGACGTCCACCACGTCGGCCCAGGCAGCGGGGGCGGCCATCAGCACCGCCGAGCCGGCCAGGGCCGCGGCGGACGCGAGCGCGGCGGTTCGTTTCTGGTACGTCCGGTATGACACGGTCCCCTCATTCCCGAAGGCATTCCTGACGGAACATCAGATCGGCCGTCAAGGTACGCCCGGGACCGTGCCGAGGGAAGACAAAGTGCGCGCCGGATCCGTGGGGATCCGGCGCGCACCGGGTGACGCAAGAGGAAAGATTCGAACCGCGGGTAACCCAAGGTGGCCACCAGCAGGCAGGTCCAAGGGCGCCGAGCGGTCACGCGCTCCGTAAGGGGCGCGGGGAACTGCGCGACCAGCCCCCACCGGCCCGCAGGTCAGTCACGCCCCCCAGCGGAGCGTTCACGCCGGGGCCCCGAGTTCCGCCCACACCGTCTTGCCCGCCATCCCGGGTGTGCGGATCACGCCCCAGTCCAGGCACAGCCGCTGCACGATGAACATCCCGTGGCCGCCGGGACGCCCGGCTCTGTGCGGGGTGCGCGGGGCGGGCTGGCCCGTACCCCGGTCGGAGACCTCGATGCGGAGCACCTTGTTGTCGCAGGTGACCCAGAGCTCGTCGGGACCTTCCGCGTGCAGGCAGGCGTTGGTGACCAGTTCGGAGACGACCAGCAGTACGTCCTCGGCAGCGGCCCGCTGGTCGGCGGTCGCGGCGGGCAGCCAGCCCCATTCGTACAGCGCCTGGCGGGTGAAGTCGCGGGCGAGGGGGACGACACCGCTCTCGCCGTGGAAGTTCAGCCGACGGACCTGACGGCCGGCGGGCGTGCCGCCCGGAGACACCCCGGAAGCGCCGCCGTCACCCGGTTCCGGGCCGCGGTCGCCCGGCGAGTATGGCCGGGTGGTGCTCATCAGCGCTTCACCTCACCGATTCACCAGTTCATGATTCAAGACTCAGTACTCAAGACATTCGGAGAGTTCAGGACACTCGGGATCATGGAGTCGTCCGGGACTGCCGCGCGCTTGCCGTTCGGTCTGCTGACATATTCAGGATGTCTCCTGCCCGACCGAACCGTCAGAACACCCACTTATTCGGGACGGACGCTGTGACCCTGGTAACGCACTGATCACACGGAGACAACTGAGGCATAACTTTGCCGTAGGACGGAACCACGGGCAGCCGGTCGGCCGGGCAGCCCGTCTGATTTTGCGGCCATTCAGGGCTGTCGGCTAGTCGGGTTCGTCGACCAGGGCCGCTTCGAGCGTGTCATGCACGGTGAAGACGGCGTCCGCCCCGGTGATCTCGAAGACCCGGGCCACCACCGGCAGCATGCCGGCCAGATGGACCCCGCCCCCGGCGGCCTCGGCCTTGAGCCGGGCGCCGAGCAGCACGTTCAGCCCGGTGGAGTCGCAGAACTCGAGTCGCGAGCAGTCCACGACGAGCCGTGCGAACCCGCGACCGAGGTAGTCCTCCAGCGGTTCGCGCAACAGATCCGCCGTGTGGTGATCCAGCTCACCGGCCGGGGTGACGACGGCACTAGCGCCCGCTTCCCGCACCTCGACCAGAAGCCGGCCCGACTGTGCGCTGCCGACCGTCCCGCGGTCCATGCCGTCTCTCTCTTCCGACCATCGTGGCTGTTGATTGACGCCCTCGAACCCTACGCCTTCCTCACGACCTCCGACACCCGAACAACCGCCAAGAAACGGACATTTCGCCACGTAGCGCACTTGCGGTGGACTCGCGAAAGCGGGTAGGGCTAGTAGAGACAGTTTTCGACACGGCCGGCTTTGGAGGCGCCGCACACCGCAGTGCACGTATCGGCATCGGCAGCCATATGCCGAGAACGATGGAGGACATCATGTCACCCCGGCTCGACGCATCGCAGACCCAGAGGGCGACGTCGGCACCCCCTTTGGAACGCCTGGAGAACGAGACCCTCGTCATTCTCGACGAGAAGGCCGAGAACCTCGGTCTCGCCGGACTTCCGGAGATCCCCCCGTACGACGAGGTGGGGCCGGTTGACGCACGGGCCCTGTCCAAGACCCTCTTCGAGCGGCTCGAGTCCTTGGAAGAGGGCACGTACGAGTACTCGTACGTACGCAACACCCTGGTCGAACTCAACCTCGCGCTGGTGAAGTTCGCCGCCTCCCGGTTCCGCTCCCGCAGTGAGCCGATGGAGGACATCATCCAGGTCGGCACGATCGGCCTGATCAAGGCGATCGACCGCTTCGAGCTCAGCCGTGGCGTCGAGTTCCCGACCTTCGCGATGCCGACCATCGTCGGCGAGATCAAGCGATTCTTCCGCGACACGTCGTGGTCCGTGCGGGTACCGCGCAGACTCCAGGAACTCCGCCTCGACCTGGCCAAGGCGGGCGACGAACTCGCGCAGCAGCTGGACCGCGCTCCGACGGTGGGAGAGCTGGCGGATCGTCTGGGGCTGTCGAACGACGAGGTCGTCGAAGGCATGGCGGCGTCCAACGCCTACACGGCCAGTTCACTTGACGCCCAGCCCGAGGAGGACGACTCCGAGGGCGCGCTGGCGGACCGGATCGGCTACGAGGACCACGGGCTCGAAGGCATCGAGTACGTCGAGTCGTTGAAGCCGCTGATCGCCGAACTCCCGCCGCGCGACCGGAAGATCCTGTCCCTGCGCTTCGTCGCCAACATGACCCAGTCCGAAATAGGCGACGAGCTGGGCATCTCGCAGATGCACGTGTCACGACTGCTGTCGCGGACGCTGGTGCGCCTGCGCAAGGGGCTGACGGTCGAGGAGTGACCTCGGGCCGACGGCAATCGGTCTTGGCCGTGGCGCCCGCACGAACCCCGCCGACGGGGAGCGACCCCGTCGACGCCGGGGTTCGGCGGGCGCCACCGCCGTTTTTACAGCTGCCCGGGCGCTCGGATTCGGCCCCGCGCGCGGCGAGACCCAGGCCTGCCGAACGACCTTGCGCCACAGGCGCTTTGCGGCGCAGGGGCTTCACGGCACAGGCGTTTCGCGACGCAGAGGCTTCACACGGCGCAGGCGCTTTGCGGCGGGGGCGCTTTACGACGTAGGGGCTTTACGACGTAGGGGCTTTACGCCCCAGGGAGGCCAACCCGCCAAGCGACCTCGCCCCGCAGGAGGACCCGGCCCTCGGAAGAGCGCGACCGCCCGTGCGGGCATCATCGCCGTTTCGACGTCCGGCCCGGCAACGAGCTCCGCGCGCGGGGAGGCCTCGGCCCGCCGACCTTCCTTGCGACGCACGGGCCTTGCAGTACAGGGAGGGCCTTGCAGCGCAGGGAGGTCCGGTCCGCTGAGCGGCCTCGCCGCGCGAGAGGCCGGGCCCGTCAGTCCGCCTCGCCTCGCAGGCGGGCCCGGCCCGGCTCTCAAGGAGAGCCTGACCGCCAACAGCCTTGTGCCGCATGGAGTTGTCGGCCGGAACCCCTTTCCCCATTGGTTGCCTTCCAGCACTATGGTCACCCGCCAGACTGGCCGGTACGTCAGGAGTCCGGCAGGCGTGAGGGCGCGGGCGAGGAGGCGGGCGGATGGTGCGGGCCCGGGACGAGCGGACGGACGACGACGCCGAGGACCACGGGAGCGGCGGGAGCGGCGGTGCCGAGGACGGCGGCGTGCACGCCGGTGCGTCCGACACCCGCCTCACCGAACTGCTGCGCGCCCCCACCCCCACCGCCTACCCGGCACTGCGCGAACTGCGAAGACGCCACCGGCCTGCGGTCCTCACCTACGCCCGCCTGTGCACCGCGCACGACTCCGCCGCACGGCAGCTGACGGCCCAGACCTTCACCCTCGCCGCCCAGGAGACGGCACGCGGCACCGACCCGGCCGGACCGTGGCGGCACCAACTCCTCCTGCTGGCGGTGCGGGTGGCCGCCGCGTGGGCCGAGGACGAGCGCGCCGTCCGCCTCGACCCCGGTCTGCTCATCCTGCTGCGCGCGGAGGGTCCCGACGGCCCGGTCCCGCCGTTGCTCGCCGCCTTCCGGTCACTCCCCTCCAGGGTCCGGGGCCTCGTCTGGTACGGGGTCGTGGAGCGCGAGCCCGAGGACACCACCGCCGGATACCTCGGGCTCAGCCGCCAGGACGTGACGTACGAGACGGAGTCGGCTCTCCAGGCGCTCCGCCAGGCCTGTCTGCGGACCCGCCTCGCCGCCTCCGACGATCCACGCTGCCAGGACTTCCGCCGGCTGATCGAGGAATCGGTACGCCCCGACAACGCCCGCCACAGCGCCGACCTGCACGACCACATGGCGCACTGCGTGCACTGCACCACCGCACACGAGGATCTGTCGGCCCTGCGGGACGACCCGCGTAAGGCGGCGGCGGAGGGCCTGCTGCCGTGGGCCGGAACGCGGTACGCCCGGGACCGTACGGACCCCGTACCCGACTCCGGCACCCGCCGCCCCGCCCCGGTTCCGGCGCTGTGGCCCCCGTCCCGCCGCCTCGTGCTGGCCTCGGCCGCCCTGGGCGTGGCCCTGGCTCCGCTGCTGCTCTTCCTGCTGTCCTCGGGCGGTTCCCAGCCCCGGCGGGCGGCGGACGCCGTCACCACCCCAACGAGCCCGCCACCACAAGTGACGGCGACGGCAACGGTGTCGGTCACCCCGTCGCCGCCACCCCCGTCCAAGTCCCCGACTCCGACGAAGAGTTCATCCCCGTCGAAGAAGCCGACCCCCTCGAAGTCGTCGTCGCCCACTCCCGCCCCGGCTCCCCCACCGAACGGCAGCTACGCCCAGGTCGTGAACCTCACCACGGGCCGTTGCCTGGACATCCGGGACGGCGACCTGGCGAAGGGCACGGACGCCGTCACCGCCTCCTGCACCTCGGCCCGCACCCAGCGCTGGCGCGTCGACACCGACCGGGGCGTCCTGCAGTCGTACGCGGACCCCGACTTCTGCCTGGACAGCCGCGGCGCGACCGACGACGGCGTGGGCATCTGGGAATGCGACTCGGTCGACGGCAGCAACGGCCAGAACCTGAGGTTCGCGGTGACCGCGGCCGGCGTGATCCGACCGGGCATCGCCCCGGACCACGCGCTGACGCCGGCCGGCGGCGAAGGCCTGGCCCTGTCCCCGGACACCGGGCAGGCGGAACAGCGGTGGCGGGCGGGGGCGGCCCCGGCGGCCTGAGGCCGATCGCCCAAGTACCTTCCTCGTAGCGCCCGATTCGGCCTCGTAACGCCCGATTCGGCCTCGCACCCCCGGGAAGGGCCTCGCACCCCGGGAGGGCCCCGCACCAACTTTGGTCGCGGCCCCCCACCCCGGCGTCATCCCTTGGTCGGCCGCCGCACGACCGTCGACCGATATCGGGACGTGTCAGGACCTTCTTAGCGTGGGTTCATGACAATCGCCAGCAACGCGAGCAAAGAGAAGCCCGTTCGGCGCGGGGGCGTACGGGTCGAGGAGCGGGCGCTCGCACCCGACCTCGCGCGCGGCTTCATGTTGCTGCTCATCGTCCTTTCCAACACGGCCTTCCATCTCTGGGCGGCGCGGAGCGGACCTTCGGGATGGCAGCCGGTGGACGGCTCGTGGCTCGACCACGCGGTGCAGTTCACCATGATCACCGTGCTGGACCTGCGGATCTATCCGCTCTTCGCGTTCCTCTTCGGCTACGGGATGATGCAGCTCTATCTGCGGCAGACGACCGCGGGCACCTCCGAACGGGACACGGCCCGGATCCTGCGCAGGCGCAGTCTCTGGCTGATCGTCATCGGCCTGACGCACTCCACTCTGCTGATGGCGGGCGACATCGTCGGCTACTACGGAGTGCTGAGCCTCGTCCTCGGCCTCGTCTTCCTGCGGCGGAGCGAACGCGCACTGAAGTGGTGGATCTGGATCGGTGCCGTCCAGCTGGTCTTCGTGTCGCTGCAGCCGGTCGTATCGGCTCTGCTCGAGGGAGAGTTGGGGTCCCTGGGAAACGCCGCCGACGCGGATGCGGGTTACGTGGCGTATGCCTCGGAGGAGAAGAGCTGGCTCGACGCGGCCGGCACCCGCGTGTCCACCGGCCTGTACGTCACCTCCGGCGGCCTGCTCGCACTCGTGGGCGGCGGCTACGTCATCTTCCTGCTCGGTTTCTGGGCGGCCCGCCGCCGTGTCCTGGAAGAACCCTGGCGCCATCGGACCCTGCTGCGCGGCACGGCCGTCATCGGCATCACGGTCGGCTGGCTCGGCGCACTGCCCGCCGCGCTCGCCCACGTCGGCGCCCTCGACGTACCGGACGACGCGCAGAGCGAGACGGGAGCGCTCTACGCACTCCGGGAACTCACGGGCAACGCCGCCGGACTCGGCTACGTCGCCGCCGTCGCCCTGTTCGCGCACTGGTGGACGGGCAGGAGGGCCCGCCGGGGTTCAACGGCCGTGGCGGCGGTCTCGGCGGTCGGCAAGCGGTCCCTGTCCTGCTACCTCGCACACTCGCTGCTCTTCGCCCCGGTGCTGGCCGCCTGGGGCCTCGGGCTGGGCGAACACCTGACCAGCGCGACCATGGCGCTCTTCGCGGTCGGCGTCTGGCTGATCACCGTGGCGGGGGCGTACGCCCTGGAGCGCGCCGGACGCCGCGGTCCGGCCGAAGCGGTACTGCGCCGGCTGATGTACGGGGCGCGGGGCCGGGCTGGGTGACGCGGCCGAGCTGGGCCCCTCGGGGGATGGGGCCCAGCCCGGCGGTGTGACTTGGCTTGGTCGCTGCCGAGCGTTCCGGGGGACGGTGACACGACGTCCGCGGGTTGTGTGTGGCTGGTCGTGGAGTTCCCAACGCCTCTGACAGGGCGGACGGAGCAACTGTGGCGGACGGGGGGGCGGGCTGACTCGCCCCTCACCTCTCGCCCCTCGCCGTGAAGCCGTACGACTCAAGCACCCTCGGCGAACAGCTCCCACGCGTCGCTGACCTGGTAGGAGCGTTCGAGCCAGGTGCCGAGTTCGTCCATGTCGGTGGAGGCGAGAACACGCTCGCGGACGGCATCCGGTACGTCGATCCGGCGCCACTGAAGATTACGCAGAACGCTCTCCGCCCTTTCCTGGGCCCGCCCCTCCTCTCGGCCTTCCTCACGGCCTTCCTCACGGCCTTCCTCACGTACCTGCTCGGCGAGCGGGTGCCGCCAGAAGTACTGGATCGCCGTCATCAGGTCCCTCCACATCTGCTGTGCCTGGGGATCTGCCAGGCATGAGTCGACGAACTGCACGAAGACCGCGGCACTGTCCGCGTCAATGGTCCGCAGGGCGGCTGCCAGGGATTCCAGTATGGCGGCGGAGCGCGGACCGCGGCCATGTGTCATGGCCGAGAGCACCGCAAGAGGTACGTCCCGTGCGGCCTCCCGCTCGTCCACGATCACCGGCACGTTGTCCGGGCCGAGCACGAACGGGCGCACCGTCAGCGAGGGGCACCCCCGCACCCCGAAGTGAATAGGCTCCGCCGCCCAGCGGGCCGTGGCGCTGCTCTGGGTGACGACGATGAGAACCGGCTCGCAGCGGTACTTCTCGTACAGGTAACTGAGGTAGTACGGCCAGCTGCCGCGTTTCCTCTCGTCCGGCTTGCCCTGCGACTCCACAACTAGGAGATACGTGCCCTCATCGGTCCCCGCCCGCAGCAGCGTGTCCACGCGTCGCTCGACCGGCTCGATTTCGGTGAGGTCCACGTTCATCGCGGCGAACTCGCGCGGCTCGGGGAAGGGGATGCGTAACACGCTCTGCAGGGCACGGGTCAGTAGCGCGGGATCCTTCTGAAAGATCCGGTGCAGTGCCTCGTGTGACGAGCCGACCATCGGCTCTCCTTTCTGTCAGATGTGATCAACGAACTAGACGGCGGCCAGGTCACACCACACGTACTTGCCGCGGCTGCCGTGCCTCGACAGCGGCTGCCAGCCCCAGACGTCGGAGCAGGCACGGATCAGGGCGAGGCCGCGCCCGCCTTCGCGGTCGGTGGCTTCGTCCAACGGGTGTGGCGGTTCCGGCGGTTCGGGGTCCGTGTCCCAGGCGCCGATCCGCAGGACGCCGGCCGACCAGCGGACACGGAGGGTCGCGGGGCCCTTGGTGTGGAGCACGGCGTTGGCGACCAGCTCCGTCGCGAGGAGTTCGGCCGTGTCCACGAGGTGGATCAGGCCGTGCACAGTGAGGATCAGACGGAGGGTGCGGCGACAGATGGTGACGGCGCGCGGGTCGTTGGGAACGGAGAGGGAGTACTCCCAGGGTTCGGTTCCGTTTTCGGGCATGCGGCAGCTCCAGAGGGACAGCAGGGATGGGGACCGCTGCGCGGGGTGGGCGGTGGCGGGGCCGCAGCCGTCGTGGCAGGACGGAGTGGTGCACTTCCGGCATCCCGGAGTTCCGCAGCGTGCACTTCGCGTCACTGACCGTAGGTATGAAAGTTAGTACCACGCAAGCCGTTCGCGTAATCTGACGCCAAACGGGGCACCCCAGCCACCGAGTTGAACCAGGAGCTGTACATGGCGACACGGCGACATCCCACGGCACGGCAGGCGCGCCTGGGCGCCGAGCTACGCAAGCTTCGGGATGCCGCAGGGCTGAAGGCGACCGAGGCGGCGACCCTACTGGGGGTGAGCTCGGTCCAGATGAGTCAGATCGAGTCCGGCGTCGCGGGGGTCAGCGAGGAGCGCGTGCGTCGCCTGGCTGCCAACTACGCATGCCCGACAGCCGAGTTGATCGACGCCCTGGTGGCCATGGCCACCGACCGGACACGCGGCTGGTGGGAGGCCTACCGGGGCATCCTTCCCGCTGCCTACCTGGACCTCGCCGAACTGGATCACCACGCGACGTTCCGCCACGACGTGGCGGTCATCCATGTGCCCGGGCTCTTCCAGACGGAGGCTTACGCACGTGCCCTCTTCGCCTATATGAACCCGGAGTTCCCGGAAGACGAGGTGGAGCACCGCGTGAGCCACAGGATGAAGCGGAAGGTGGTCATCGAGGGCCCGGACGCCATCCCGTACGAGACGGTGATCCACGAAGCGGCGCTCCGCATCAAGGTCGCCGGCCGGACGGCTTCGCAGGATCAACTAGCCCGCATCCTGGAGCTGTCCGACGCGGATCACGTCGTCGTGCGCGTCATCCCGTTCGGCTTGGACGACTTCGCAGGTGCCGGAAGCGCAATGGCGCATCTGGGCGGATCGGTGCCTTGCCTGGACACCGTGGTGCGCGACGCCCCGCACGGAACGGCATTCGTCGACTCCGGAGCCCAACTGGAGCATTTTCGAAAGCTGTTCCGTAGGGTGAAGGAAGCGTCGCTCACCCCCGAGCAGTCTCGCGACCTCATCCACCAGCTGGCCAAGGAACTGTAGGGAGCAGCTATGACCACCCCCGCCCATTGGCAGAAGTCGTCCTTCTCCGGCGGCGGTGAAGGCAACGACTGCGTCGAACTGGCGGCCACCACCGGAGACCACCTCCGCCTCCGAGAGAGCGACGAACCCGGCACCGAACTCACGATGGCCGCCGCCCCGTTGGCCCACCTCATACGCGGCGTGAAGGCAGGCCTGTTCCGTACAACCGCCTGATCACAACCCACCGTCGGCTTCATCGAGGTCATCCAGGAGGCCCCCGGAGGGCGACGCGCCACCAAACCACCCCGGTGGCAACGGGTCAGACCACACGGACCCCGCGCCGCCACACCCCCGACACCAGCGGCACCCCCGGCCGGTACGCCAGGTGGACATGGCTCGGGGCGTCCAGCAGTGCCAGGTCGGCGTAGGCGCCCGGGGTGAGCCGGCCGATGTCCGTGCGCCGCAGGGCCGCCGCGCCTCCCGCCGTCGCCGACCACACCGCCTCGTCCGGGGTCATACCCATGTCCCGTACCGCGAGCGCGACGCAGAACGGGACCGAGGACGTGAAGGACGAGCCCGGATTGCAGTCGGTGGACAGGGCCACGGTCACGCCCGCGTCGAGCAGGCGCCGGGCGTTCGGCCACTCGGCGCGGGTGGAGAACTCGGCGCCGGGCAGCAGCGTCGCGACGGTCGTGCCGTTGGCCAGCGCGTCCACGTCCGCGTCCGTCAGGTGCGTGCAGTGGTCCGCGCTCGCCGCGTCCAGTTCGACCGCGAGCTGGACGCCCGGGCCGTACGTGAGCTGGTTGGCGTGGACGCGCGGGTGCAGGCCCTTCGCCTTGCCCGCCGTGAGGATCGCGCGGGCCTGGTCGCCGTCGAAGGCCCCCTTCTCGCAGAAGACGTCGATCCAACGGGCGTACGGGGCACAGGCGTCGAGCATCTCGCCGGTGACCAGAGCGACGTACGCGGCCGGGTCGTCGGCGTAGTCGGGCGAGACGATGTGCGCGCCGAGGTAGGTGACCTCGTCGGTGTGGCGGGCGGCGATGCGCAGGGCGCGGGCCTCGTCCTCGACGGTCAGGCCGTAGCCGGACTTCGTCTCGAAGGTGGTCGTGCCCTGGCGGAGGGCCTCGGCGAGGTAGTGCGTGAGGTTGCGCTCCAGCTCCGCGTCCGTCGCGGCGCGGGTGGCGGCGACGGTCGTACGGATGCCGCCCGCGCTGTAGGCCCGGCCGGACATGCGGGCGTTGAACTCCTGGGTGCGGTCGCCCGCGAAGACGAGGTGCGAGTGGGAGTCGACGAAGCCCGGGATCACCGCCCGTCCACCGGCGTCGACCCGATTGTCAGTGGCGGGTGCTTCTCTTGAATCACCGGTCCACGCGATGCGGTCGCCGTCGATGACGACGGCCGCGTCCTGGATCAGACCGAGGGGGGATCCGTCACCGAGGGAGGGGTCGTTGGTGACCAGGCTTGCGATGTTGGTGATGACGGTCGTGCCGGTTGTGCCGGTCGTGCTGCTCATGGCGTCCTCATGGGCGGTCGGGTCGAGGGAAGCGGGACGAGCGGGGAAAACGGGAGAGGTGCGGGAAGCGGGGGCAGCAGGGGAAACGGGGGAAACGGAAGTCAGCCGCGCAGGGCTTCGACGGCGGCCGCGAGGGCCTGCGGCACGTTCGGTACGAGGGTGTGCGCCCCGTCTCGTACGACATGGCGGCCGGCCACGACCGTATGGCGCACGTCGGCCGCAGTCGCGGCGAATACGGCCGTCTCGGCGCCGAGGCGCGGCAGCGGTCCCGCTGTCCTGACCGAGTCGAGTGCGACGGTCGTGAAGTCGGCGAGGGCGCCGGGCTCCAGGGTGCCCGCCTGATCCCAGCCGAGGGCCGCGTGACCGTCCGCCGACGCCGCCCGCAGCAGGGCGGCGGCCGTCCAGTGGCCGCGGGTGCGGGTGCGCAGGCGCTCGTTCAGCTCCATCGCGCGCGCCTCTTCGAGCAGGTCGATGACGGCGTGGCTGTCGGAGCCGAGGGAGAGCGGCGAGCCCGCCTTCTGGAGCGTGGCCGCCGGTCCGATGCCGTCGGCGAGATCGCGCTCGGTGGTGGGACACATGCAGGTCCCCGTCCCGGAACCGCCGAGCAGCGCGATGTCCCCGTCGGTGAGGTGTGTGTTGTGGACGCCCGTCGTGCGCGGGCCGAGCACACCGTGGTCGGCGAGCAGCCGGGTGGGCGTGCGGCCGTGCGCCTCCTGGCAGGCGTCGTTCTCCGCCGTCTGCTCGGACAGATGCACATGGAGCGGGGCCCGCCGCTCCTCGGCCCACCCCGCCACCGTCGCCAACTCCCGTGCCGGCACGGCCCGTACGGAGTGGATGGCCGCCCCGATCCGCACGTGATCCCGGTCCTTGAGAACTGAACAGCGTTCCGCCCAGGCCTCCGCGGTGCCGTCGGAGAAGCGGAGCTGATGCCGGTTCGGAGCCTGTCCGAAGCCGGACGAGAGATAGGCGGTGTCGAGGAGCGTGATGCGGATGCCCGCGTCCGCCGCGGCCTCGATGAGCGCCTCGCCCATGGCGTTCGGGTCGGCGTAGGGGGTGCCGCCGGGCGCGTGGTGGACGTAGTGGAACTCGCCGACCGCCGTGACACCGGCGAGGGCCATCTCGGCGTACACGGCCCGGGCGAGTGCGTGGTACGTCTCCGGGGTGAGCCGGTCCGCGAAGGAGTACATGACCTCGCGCCAGGTCCAGAAGGTGCCGGAGCCGACCTGGACGGTGCCGCGCAGGGCGCGGTGGAAGGCGTGGCTGTGCGCGTTGGCAAGCCCGGGGAGGGTGAGCCCGCGGAGGATCTCGGCGCCGGGGGGCTGGGCCTCGGTGCCGGTGCGGACAGCCGTGATCCGCCCGTCCGTGACCTCGACGGCCACACCCGGCTCGACGTGGGTGTCGAGCCAGGCGTGTTCCAGCCAGTACGTCTGCGTCACCTGCGGACCAGCCCTTCCAGTACGTCGGCGAGTGCGGTCACCCCGGCCACGCAGTCGTCCTCGGCGGCGTGCTCGGCCGGCGAGTGCGAGACGCCTGTGGGGTTGCGTACGAACAGCATGGCGGTCGGGACCGTGCCGGAGAGGATTCCGGCGTCGTGTCCGGCACCCGTACCCAGAACGGGGACGTTGAGCCCGGCGTCCTTGCCGAGGATGCGGGCGAGTTCGTCGCGCAGGGCGTGCTCGAACTCGATGACCGGGGTGAAGGACTCGCGGACGACATCGAGTTGGATGCCGTGCGCGTCGGCGTACTCGCGGGCCGCCTTCTCGATGCCGGTGACGACCGTGTCGAGGCTCGCCTGGTCGGCGGCACGCGAATCGAGCCAGCCGCGGACGAGGGAGGGGATGGCGTTGACGCCGTTCGGCTCGACGGAGATCTTGCCGAAGGTGGCGACGGCACCCGCGAGCTGGGCCTCCCGCCGGGCCGCCAGGACCGTCTCCGCGTACGACAGCATGGGATCCCGGCGGTCCACGAGCCGAGTGGTTCCCGCGTGGTTGGCCTCGCCCCGGAAGTCGAACCGCCAGCGGCCGTGCGGCCAGATGGCACTGGCGAGGCCGACCTGGTCGCCGGAGAGGTCGAGGGCACGGCCCTGCTCCACATGCAGTTCGACGAAGGCGCCGATCCGGGCGAGGCGTTCCGGGTCGGGACCGATGGCCGCCGGGTCGTACCCGGCACGCTCCATCGCCTGCGGGAGGCTGATCCCGTCGCCGTCCGTGAGCCGATGGGCCTGCTCAACGGTCAGCTGCCCGACCGCGAGCCGCGACCCCACACAGGCCAGCCCGAAGCGGGCGCCCTCCTCGTCACCGAAGTTGACGATCGCGAGGGGTCTGGCGAACTCGACGCCACGCGCACGGAGTTCGTCCAGCGCGGCGAAGGACGACACGACACCGAGGGGCCCGTCGAAGGCGCCACCGTCCGGTACGGAGTCGAGATGGGACCCGGTGACCACGGCGTCCCCGGCAGCGGAATCCCCGAGCCACGCCCACTGGTTCCCGTTCCGGTCCAGCTCGTAGGTCAGCCCGCGGGCCTCGGCCTGCTCCTGGAACCAGGCCCGGCAGTCGGCATCGGCGGCCGTCCAGGCGAACCGCCGGTAACCACCGGAGTCAGGGTGCCGCCCGATGGGTTCGAGGTCCCGCCACATCTCACGAAAGGAGGGAGGGGCCTTCGGGCCCGGTCCGGCCACTTCCAGCCCGTCCGGCGTTTGAGGACGAGGCCGTCCAGGCCGATCGGGGGCCTGGGGGCGGAGCCCCCAGCGGGGCCCAGGGGCAGAGCCCCCTGTTTCGGGAAGGGGCGGGGTGGGGAAAGAACCCCGCCCCCCGCCACGCGCCCCGCTCACTCGCCCTCCCGCATCGGCACCCGCACGCCACGCTCGTCCGCCACCGACTCAGCGATGTCGTACCCGGCATCGACATGCCGGATGACCCCCATGCCGGGGTCATTGGTCAGCACGCGCCGGATCTTCTCGCCGGCGAGCGGCGTGCCGTCGGCCACGGTCACCTGACCGGCGTGGATGGAACGGCCCATACCCACACCCCCGCCGTGGTGGATCGACACCCAGGACGCCCCCGAGGCGACGTTGACCATGGCGTTGAGCAGCGGCCAGTCGGCGATCGCGTCCGAACCGTCGAGCATGGCCTCGGTCTCACGGTACGGAGAGGCGACGGAACCGGCGTCGAGGTGGTCGCGGCCGATGACCAGCGGAGCCGCCAGTTCGCCCGAGGCGACCATGTCGTTGAAGCGCTCGCCGGCCTTGTCGCGCTCGCCGTAGCCGAGCCAGCAGATACGGGCGGGCAGTCCCTGGAAGTGGACGCGCTCGCCGGCCAGCTTGATCCAGCGGTGCAGGGATTCGTTCTCCGGGAAGAGGTCGAGGATCGCCTTGTCGGTCTTGTGGATGTCGGAGGCCTCGCCGGACAGGGCGGCCCAGCGAAAGGGGCCCTTGCCCTCGCTGAACAGCGGCCGGATGTAGGCGGGCACGAAACCGGGGAAGGCGAACGCCCGGTCGTAACCGGCGAGTTGGGCCTCGCCGCGAATGGAGTTGCCGTAGTCGAAGACCTCGGCTCCGGCGTCCATGAAGCCGACCATGGCCTCCACGTGCCGGGCCATGGACTCACGCGCCCGGGTGGTGAAGCCGGCCGGGTCCTTGGCCGCGTACGAGGCCATGTCGTCGAAGTCGACGCCCGTGGGCAGGTAGGCCAGTGGGTCGTGGGCCGAGGTCTGGTCGGTCACGATGTCGACCGGGGCGCCCTCGGCGAGCATGCGGGGCAGCAGGTCGGCCGCGTTGCCGAGCAGCCCGATGGAGAGCGGCCTGCGGGCGTCGCGGGCCTCGACGGCGAGCTGGAGGGCGTGCTCCAGGGAGTCGGCCGCCACGTCCAGGTAGCGGTGCTCGATGCGGCGCTCGATCGCGCGCGGGTCGACGTCGATACAGATCGCGACGCCGTCGTTCATGGTGACGGCGAGCGGCTGGGCGCCGCCCATACCACCCAGCCCGGCGGTCAGCGTGATCGTCCCGGCCAGCGTCCCGCCGAACTTCTTCGCGGCGACGGCGGCGAACGTCTCGTAGGTGCCCTGGAGGATGCCCTGGGTGCCGATGTAGATCCACGACCCGGCCGTCATCTGCCCGTACATGGTGAGGCCGAGGGCCTCCAGGCGCCGGAACTCCTCCCAGTTCGCCCAGTCGCCGACCAGGTTGGAGTTGGCGATGAGCACGCGCGGCGCCCATTCGTGGGTCTGCATGACGCCGACCGGCCGGCCGGACTGGACGAGCATCGTCTCGTCCTGCTTCAGCGTCCGCAGCGTACGGACCATGGCGTCGAAGGAGCGCCAGTCACGGGCGGCCTTGCCGGTGCCGCCGTAGACGACGAGCTTGTCGGGGTGTTCGGCGACCTCGGGGTCGAGGTTGTTCTGCAGCATCCGCAGGGCGGCTTCCTGCTGCCATCCCAGGGCGCTCAGTTCCGTACCGCGCGGTGCTCGGACGGGGCGGGGTCCTGACATGGTCTGCCTCCTGGCGGGCTGGTGGGTACTCCGGCGATGCTGTCGATATTCACATCCTTACTTCCTGAATAGAACTAGTCAATACATTCATGGGTCGGCACGGGCGCGGCGCGGATGTTTGGCTGGATGTATGGCGGCATACACAGGCACAGGAGATGCGGACGCGACGGGCGAAACGCCTGACGGAGCACCGGCTCCGGACCGGGCACCCGGCGGGGGTCCCGACGGGGCACCGAACGGGACTCCCGACAGGAGACCGCAGGCGGCGACGGACGGGGGCGCGCGGCGGGACGAGGCCGTCCGCGCGGCCGTGGAACAGGGGCTCGTCGGCCCCACCACCCCCATCATCGGACTCCTCGACATCACCGGCATCCGGACCTCGGCGGCGGCCCTGCGGGCGGCCTTCGACGCGGTGACGGCACCCGGCACGCCCGTGCTGCACGCGTTCGCGGTGAAGGCGACCCCGCTCGTGCCGGTGCTGCGGCTGCTGCACCGGGAGGGCATCGGCGCGGAGGTGGCGAGCCCCGGCGAGCTGGCCCTCGCCCGCGCGGCCGGAGTGCCCCCGGCCCGTACGGTCCTCGACTCGCCCGCCAAGACCCCGGCGGAGCTACGGGAGGCGCTCGCGCTGGGCATCGCGGTCAACGCGGACAACCCGCAGGAGCTGGACCGCATCGACGCGCTGGTCAGGTCGGCATCGACCCGCTCACCGCTGGGGCTGCGGGTGAACCCGCAGGTCGGCGGGGGTTCGATCGGCGCACTGTCCACGGCGACGGCGACCTCGAAGTTCGGGGTCGCGCTACGGGACGAGGGGGCGCGCGAGTGGGTGGTGCGGGCATATCTGGACCGACCGTGGCTGACCCGGCTGCACGCGCACTCCGGTTCGCAGGGCATGCCGCTGGAGCTGATGGCGCGCGGGGTGGCGGAGACGTACGCCCTCGCCGAGGAGATCAACCAGCGGGCCGGGCGGCGGCAGATCGACACGATCGACATCGGCGGCGGGCTGCCGGTGAACTTCGGGTCGGATGTCCACACGCCCTCCTACACGGAGTACGCGCGGGTGCTGGCGTCGACCGTGCCGGGGCTGTTCGACGGGCGGTACGGGCTGGTCACGGAGTTCGGGCGGTCGCTGCTCGCCAAGCACGGGGTGGTGCTGGCGCGGGTCGAGTACGCGAAGTCGGCCGGTGGGCGGGCGATCGCGGTGACGCACGCGGGGGTGCAGGTGGCGGCTCGCACGGTGTACGCGCCCGGGGCCTGGCCGCTGCGGGTGGCCGCGTACGACACGAAGGGGCGGCCGAAGACGGGGCCCGACGTCGTGCAGGACGTGGCGGGTCCCGCCTGCTTCGCGGGTGACCTGCTGGCCGAGGGGCGGTCGATGCCGCTGCTCGAACAGGGCGACTACGCGGCCGCGTTGGACACGGGGGCGTACTACTTCGCGCACCACTACGGGTACAACTCGCTCGCCCGGCCCGGGATCTACGGGTTCGGGCCGGACGGCGCGGGCGGCACAGGTGACACAGGCGGGGTGCGGTTCGCCATGGTTCGTGCGCCGCAGACGCTCGACGAGATCGTGGCGGAGTCGGGAGGGGCGCATGCGGGAGCGTTGACCGGCACGTTCTGAAGTGCCGCGCCGGGGTCGAGCTTCGACGAAGCTCTGAAGAACCTCTGAGACGCGCCCGCGGACGCATCCCCGGCGCACCACCGGGAAGGACTCCCCCGGACGGATCACCGATCGGGGGAGGTTCTCTTGTCCACCACCGAAACCGCCGCGAACGCACCGACACCGGCCGAGGAACCCGGGCTCAAGCGGGTCCTCGGTCCCAGGCTGCTGATCCTCTTCGTGATCGGCGACATCCTCGGGACCGGCATCTACGCCACCACCGGCAGCGTCGCCGGGAAGGTCGGCGGGGCGTTGTGGCTGCCGTTCGTCATCGGCTTCGTCGTGGCGATCCTGACGGCGGCCTCGTACGTCGAGCTCGTCGGCAAGTATCCACAGGCGGCCGGAGCGGCTCTCTACGCGCAGAAGGCGTTCAAGGTCCCCTTCTTCACCTTCATCATCGCGTTCATGGTGATGTGCTCGGGCCTGTCGTCCGCGAGCGCGGCGGCCCGGGCCTTCAGCGGTGACTACCTGGCCGAGCTGACCGGCGACGCGCTGCCGCCGACGCTCATCGCGATCTGCTTCATCCTCGCCCTCGCGGCCCTGAACCTGCGGGGCGTGTCGGAGTCCGTGAAGACGAACGTGGTCCTGACCCTGGTCGAGCTGACGGGCCTGCTGATCATCCTCGGCATCGGCGCGTACGCCGTGGTGACGGGTGACGGGGAGCCGTCCCGGCTGGGCGAGTTCGAGGCGAGCGGCTCCGGATACGCCCTGATGACCGGGGTGTTGGGGGCGACCGCGCTGGGCTTCTTCGCCTTCGTGGGCTTCGAGGACTCGGTGAACATGGCCGAGGAGACGAAGGATCCCCAACGCACCTTCCCACGGGCGATCTTCATCGGCGTGGCCGTGACGGGCACGATCTACGTCCTGGTGGCGCTGGTCTCGTCCCTCCTCGTGGACTACAAGGTGCTGGAGGGTTCGAGCGGCCCGCTCCTGGAGGTCGTGAAGGCGGGCGGCGTCGACTTCCCGCACAAACTCTTCGCGCTCATCGCCCTGTTCGCCGTCACCAACTCCGCGCTGATCAACATCATGATGGCCTCGCGGCTCTGCTACGGCATGGCCAACGAACGCATCCTGCCCCGCGGCATGGGCCGCGTCCTGCGCCGCCGCCGCACGCCCGTGGTCGGCATCGTCTTCGTGACGATCCTCGCGATCGGCCTGGTCTCGACGGGCGAGATCGAAGGCCTGGGCGACACCACGGCGTTCCTCCTGCTCTGCGTCTTCGCCGTGGTCAACGTGGCGGTCCTGGTCCTGCGCCGCGACCCGGTCGACCACACCCACTTCCGCACCCCGACCGCACTGCCGGTCCTCGGCGCCATCACGGCCCTCATCCTCGCCAGCCCCCTCGCCGACCGCCCGGCGGACGTCTACATCCGCGCGGGCGTACTCCTGGCGATCGGAGTGGGCCTGTGGGCGGTGAACAAGCTGGTGCTCCGGGTCCGAAGCGAGGACTGAGACAGCCCGCGGTGGCCCGCCCCACTCATTCGTCTCATGTGCCTCACTCGTCTCATGAGACTCACTCGGCCACTCGACCCATTCGACCCACTCGGCAGCAGCCGCCGACGGCGCGAACCCCCACAGGAAACCCGCACCGGCTCGACACGCCCGAACGGGCGGTGCGGGTGGGAAAACACACCACCCACAACCCGCACCCGCCCCCCCCCTACACCAGCACACCACCCCGACGCCGCGCCCCACCAGGCGCGGCGTCGCCGGCCGCGATGCCCGTGGTGCGGTAGGCCTTGACCCGCTCACCCGCAGGGACCCCCGCACCCCGGCCGAGCCAGTCGACACGCACCCACACGAGCGAGTCGGCGGCCCGCTCCAGCCGCCCGACCCACGCCGCCTTGAGACGCAGTCCCACCCCGGCCCCGGCGAGCAGCATCCCCCCGGCCGCCGGTACGGCGAACGCACTGCCCAGCGCGCCCACGAAGGCGAGGAGCAGCCACCACCGGTGCCCGCGACGCCAGTTACGTACGGTCACCGCCCGGTCCTGAAGCAGGTCCTGCTTCCCGGCACGCGCGGACGCACCGACGAGCTCCGCGTACCGCTTGCGCCGCACCAGAACCACCACCGCCGCCACGATCAGGAACAGCGCGGCCCCCGTCATCACCCCGATCCGCCTGCCGGTCACCCCCGGCACCAGCACCCCGATCCCCGCCGCGAACACCCCGAGCCACCACAACGGTGCCGACCCGGCCCGTACGACGACGGCCACCCGAGCCAGTCCCTGCCCTCCGCGCGCCACGTTCCGCCTCCTCGCCGACGCATTCTTTTGGAGCAGCAGATTAGCGAGCGAAGCTGAGACAAGTCTGAGAGCCGACGAACCCTGTTACTCCCCTACGACTCCACTACTCCACTACTCCACTACTCCACGAAGAGGCTGCGCGCCGCCGCCCGCGCGTCGAACTCCTCCAACCGCGCCTGCGCGTCCGGCAGCCCGTCGCACATCGCCTCCAGCAGCACCCGCCCGAGCAGCATCGGCGCACAGGCCGTGTCGAAGGCGAGCCCGGTGCCGACGGCGGCCGGCAGCAGCAGGTCGGACGCCTTGGCGACCGGGGCGAACGCCGAGTCCGCGACCGTGACGACGGTCAGCCCGGCCTGTTTCGCGTACATCAGCGTGTCCACCACCTCGCGCGGGTGCCGGGGCAGCGCGAAGCAGAGCAGGGTGCTGGCCCCGGCCCGCACGGCCGCGTCGATCCGGTCGTGGATCATCGTGCCGCCCTCGTGCAGCAGCCGTACGTCCGGATGGACCTTCGCGGCGAAGTACGCGAAGCCGTACGCCTGGGCGGCGGCCGCGCGCAGCCCGAGCACGGGCAGCGGGCGCGAGGCGGCGAGCAGCCGTCCGGCCCGTTCCACCGGTCGCGGGTCCGCCAGGACGGAGGCGAGATGGCGCAGGTTCTCGATCTCGGCCTCGACGGCCTGCTGGTACTCGTTGTACGAGGCGGTGTCCGTGGCCGGCTCGGCGGGCGCGACCTCGCGCAGGTGCTTGCGCAGGGCCGGATAGCCGTCGAAGCCGAGGGCTACGGCGAAGCGGGTGACGGACGGCTGGCTGACGCCGGCGAGTTCGGCGAGCTCCACGCTCGACAGAAACGGCACGTCGGCGGCCCGCCGCACCATGCTGTGCGCGATGCGCCGCTGGGTGGGGGTCAGCCGGTGCCCCTCGAAGAGCGCCTGCAGACGTGCGGCAGCGCTGTCGGTCACCCTCGTGTTCCCGTCCACGCTCGCCTCTCCGTCCACACCCATGGTTCTGCCCACCCCCACAGTCCCGTCCACGTCTACGTTCATGGCCCCGTCCCCGCCTCGGTCCCCGTCCCCGTCCCCGTTCATGGTCCCGTCGACGTCCACCCCCATGATCCCGTCCATCCTCATGCCGTGCTCCCCCTCCAGATGTCCGTGAACCGGTCGAGCAGTGCGGCCGCCGCCGTGACGTCGTCCGTGAGCGGGCGGTCGGTCGGGTCCGCGTCGAGTACCGACTCGGCAAGTTCCAGCGCCCGGGCCACCGGGAGCTCAGGGTCCGGGCGCAGCTCGCGCTGGCGCAACGCCCGTACGGCGGCGACGAGTTCGCAGCCGGCGACGAGACGGTACGCGGCGCACGCGCGCAGCGTCTGACGTGCGGCGAGCGAGGCGAAGCTCGCCTGCTCCTCGACGCCCCGGGAGAGTACAGCGTGGCCGAGCGAGGCGGGTGCGGAGAAGGCCCGAAGATCGCCGAGGGCGGCGCCGGCGGCGTACTCCAGGATCATCACGCCCGAGGAGGCGGCCTCGTGGTCGGCGAGGAAGGGGCGCAGCCGGGTGTAGGCGGGTTCGTTCAGGGTCGAGAGCCGCGAGGTCGACAGGCGGGCCACCTGGGTGACGGCGAGCCTGAAGTGGTCGAGCGCGAGGGCGAGTTGGGCCTGGTAGAAGCCGCCGTGGTGGTACGCGGCCATGTCCTCGGGGCAGATCAGCGGGTTCTCGGCGGCCGCGTTGATCTCGACGGCGAGGACCTCCTCCAGGGCGTCGGCCGCGTCCTGTGCCGGCCCGTGGATCTGGGGCAGACACCGGAACCCGTACGGATCCTGGATCCGCCCGAGCGGCGGTGTCGGACGATCCGCCGCCCCGATCAGCTCCCGCATGCGCCGCGCCACCTCGGTCGACCCCCGGTGCGGCCGCGCGGCGTGCACGGGCGCCGCGTACGCCTCGTGCGACCCGTCCACCGCGAGCAACGACAGCGCGGCGACGACCTGGGTGGCCCCGATGAGCCCCCGCAACTCGTGCAGCGCGAGCGCGGCCTGCCCGAGCGTCAGGGCGTTGCTGCTGATGAGAGCCAGCGCGTCGTTGTTGTCGAGGGGCTGGGGCTCGGGCGCCCGCACGCCCGCCGACGAACCCGTACCCGTACCCGTACCCGTACCAACACCAACCGACGCGCCCGCACCCCGCCAGGGATGCTCCCCGGCCAGCGCCAGCCCCATCTGCGCCAGTGCCGCGATATCCCCCGTCCCCACCGAGCCGAACTCGTTCACGACGGGGTACGCCCCGGTCTCCAGCGCCTCGCACAGCGCCGTGACCACGGTCGGGCGCAGCCCGGCGCCACCGGCGAGGAGCTGGTTGGCCCGTACGGCGAGCATCGCGCGCACCTCCCGGGCGGGCAGTTCCGCGCCGATCGCACCGGCGTGGCTGCGCAGCAGTCGCAGGCCGTGGTCGGCGGCCGCCTCGGTCGGCACGTCCTCGTTCCGGTTGGCGCCGACCCCCGTCGAGCGGCCGTAGACACGCCCTGTGGCGGCCATCTGGCGGGCCGCGTCCCAGGATTCCTCGACGCGTTTCATCGCCTCGGTGCCCGGGACCGGCCGTGCGGCTCCGTCGGCGAGCCGCACGACGTCGGTGACGCCGATGCTGCACCCGTCGAGGACCACAAGACCCGGCGTGACGACAGCCGGTACGTCCACGACCCGAGACGACATCACGCGCAAACACCTCTCAATCTGGACATCCCTTCTCGCCTGCCGGTCATCCGTAACCAGTCGCCCACCCCGGAGCATTGACAACCTATTCAGACACCGAGAACTCTGCATGACGATATGCAGGACAGGCAAGGGACGCCTCATGATCCAGTTCGACTGGGAGCGGCACGTGAAAATGAGAGCGTGATCGTGGAGCGCGATCAGACCGTCGCGAACCCCAGCACCAGCGGTGCCACGGAGAAGAGCATGATGGCGGCCGGGGTGCTGCTTCCCTTCTTGTCGCCTGCACGGAGGTGCGTGATCACGGCGCCCAGGAAGTACAGGACGACACCGATCGCCGCCGCGATGCCCAGCGGCCGGTAGGCGATACCGGCGAGCAGCCCCAGAGCGCCGGCGATCTTGACCAGGCCGAGCGGCAGGAACCAGCTGTCGGGCACCCCGAGCACCTTGAGCCCCTCGGTGATCTTCGGGTCGCGGGTGATGTCGGGACGAGCGGAGAAGATCAGCACCAGGGACAGCACGACAGCGAGGACGGCATAGGCGATGAACACGGCAGAACTCCGGAGGGAGAAGGGGACCGTCGATCGGTCCAGGAATCAGGAGTCAGGAATAGGTCAGCGTGCGGCGCCTGTGAGGAGGGCCGGGAAGTTGATCCTGGCGGTCTGCAGTTTGGGGTCGTGGGGCTCGGGGACGCCGCCGTCGGTGATGTACAGCCGGTCGCCGCGGACCGCGGTGGCGGAGGGTGAGGCGAGTCCGTCCGCGCTGGTCAGGACGGGCTTGTAGGTGCCGTTGGGGTAGATGACCACGACCCGGTCCGGGCCGTTCTGCGAGGAGGAGCCGTTCTGCGCGGCGAAGACCACGTCGGAGTGGGGGGTCAGGAAGCTGAGGTCGTCGATGTTGGGCAGGCCGCCCGCGATCTGGCGGATGGAACCGGGCGTGCCGGCGGGGGTGACCGGGATCTGCAGCAGGGTTCCCTTGTTGAAGTTGGTGGCCCACAGGGCGCCGTTGTGGAACCTGAGCCCGTTGGCGCCGATCGGCAGGGCTTCGGTGGGCACCGGTGCGAGCGCGGTGTCGGTCAGCCACGGGGTCGCGGCTCCGCCCGCGACCGGGACGGACCAGATGGTGCCCTTGAGGCTGTCGGCGATGTAGAGGGTGCGTCCGGCCGCGTCGATGGCCAGTCCGTTGGGGCCGGAGTCTGCGGGCAGCGCGGCGATGCGCTGCGGGCTGCCGTCCGGAAGCAGCTTGTACACGCCGTTCCTGGCCGCGTTGCCCGGGGCCCACAACGCGTAGTAGACGGTGCCGTCGCTGCCTCGGGTGTTGCCGCTGATCGCCTCGCCCACCTGCCCGGTGACCAGCACCGTGCGCTCGCCGGACGGGGAGATACGCATCAGCTGCGGCCCGTGGGTGCGCTCGCACACCGCGCAACTGCCGAGCAGGGACAGGGTCACCGACCCGTTGGGGTTGACGGTGATGTTCTCGGGGATCTCGCCGGCGGCGTAGTCGAACTTCGCCACGGTCCGTACGTCGGTGACGACGGAACCGCGATAGGCGTGTCCCGAGGGGCCTGCCCCTGCGGACGCGGACGGCGCCGAGACCAGGACGGCAGCCGTCGCGGTGAGGGCCAGCGCGATACCGGCGTTTCTCTTCACAAGACGCCGTGCGCCCGACGCACTGTGCCGGGCCGTGTGCTGGTGCTGCTGCATGACTCTCCTCGGTACATCAACGGGTGACTG
This sequence comes from Streptomyces sp. NPDC050704, assembly GCF_040654355.1. Taxonomy (NCBI): domain Bacteria; kingdom Bacillati; phylum Actinomycetota; class Actinomycetes; order Kitasatosporales; family Streptomycetaceae; genus Streptomyces; species Streptomyces sp. NPDC050704. The sequence goes on from NZ_JBFAHW010000025.1 coordinate 68,940, forward strand.
ATCAAACGAGTGATTGGACAAGGGACTTTCGGCGGCATCGGAGATACCGGGTACGGCGGGAACATGCGGTCCGCATCGCCGCCCTTGGAACCGGAGCCGGAGCCGGACCGGGATGGCACCGGGCCGGAATGTCGGGTCTCGGGAAACGCGGGGTGCGGGACACGGCGTAGCGCGCTGACGCGGCCGACGCTACGAAGGAAGCGAGGAAAGCGGATCCGTCACCGTGTCCGTCAAGGTTCGGCCTGGTGTCGTCGAACTCGGGTTGCCGGCAGTGACTCCGGCGACAGCAGACCATTAAGCTTTCAAGCAAATGGACCTATACGGACGGCGCCATGAGCAGGCAGCCCTTGATGAAATCCTTGACACTGCTCGTCAGGGCGACGCGGAAGTCCTGACGCTGTGGGGTGAACCCGGCATCGGTAAGACTGCCCTGCTCGAATACGTGGCCGAGTCGGCCGCCGCGGACTTCACCGTCTTGAGATGTCGCGGTACTCGTCTTGAGTCGGGGCTGGCCTTCGCCGCGCTGCACGAATTGCTGTGGCCGGTGACGGACCGGATCAGCACCCTCTCCGAGCCGCAGGCCAACGCCCTGAACGGGGCGCTCGGCATCAGCGGCGACGGGGCGGACCCGTTCCTGATCAGCGTGGCGGTGCTGACGCTCGTCGGCGAGCTGGCCGGGGAACGGCCGGTGCTCATCATCGCCGACGACGCCCAGTGGCTGGACGAGCCGTCCGCACAGTGCCTGGCCTTCGTCGCCCGCCGACTGCGCGACGAGCCCGTGGCCATGCTCCTGACCGGCCACGACGAGCCCGTCGAGGGCCCCTGGGAGAAGCTGCCGGCCCTGGAGGTCCGAGAGCTGGGCGACGCGGACGCCCGGCTGCTGGCCCGTGCCGTCGCCCCGCACGCGGACGAGGCGGTGCTCCGCCGCACGGTCCGCGCGGCGGCCGGCAATCCCCTCGCCCTCCAGGAACTGCCCACCTCCCTGGCGGCCGACGACACCTCGGCGCACCCGCTCGCCGGGGAGCAGATCGCGGTGGGGCCCCGGCTGCGCCGTGCCTTCCGGGCCCGCATCGAGCAGCTGTCCGCGCCCGCCCGCACCGCGCTGCTGCTCGCCGCCGCCGAGGACCGCAGCGATCGCAGCACCGTGCGCCAGGCCGGTGCTGTGCTCGGCCTCGACTCGGCCGCCTGGGACCAGGCGCTGCACTCGGGCCTGCTCACCACCCGCGCGGACGGCCGGATCCGCTTTCGCCACCCGCTGATGGCGGCGGTGGTCTACGAGGAGGCGCTCCCCACGCACCGTCAGGCGGTTCACCATGCGCTCGCCTCCGTGCTGACCGGGGAGCACGCCGACGAGCTGCGCCCCTGGCACCTGGCCGCGGCGGTGGAAGCCGCGGGCCGACTGGACGAGGAGGTGGCCCGGCTGCTGGAGGACTCGGCCCACCGCTCCTGGGCGCGCGGCGGCTGCGGCACGGCCGCCCGTGCCCTGCGGCGGGCAGCGGCACTGTCCCCGGCCACCGACGACGCGGCCAGACGGCTGGCGCACGGCGCCCGGGCGGCCTGGGAGGCCGGCCACGTCGACGTGGCCCGGGACATGCTGGCGCGCGCCGAACGGATCTCCTCCGCCGCCACCGTCGCGGACCTCAGTCGGGGACTGCGCGGGCTGATCGAGTTCGCGCACGGCGATCTGGACACCGCCTGCCGCCAGCTGACCCGGGACATGGAACGGGTGACCGATCCCGGACAGGCGCTCCGGCTCGGCAGCATGGCGCTGCGGGCGGCCTGGGCGGCCAGCCACGACGCCCTGCAGCGCGAGGCGCTCCAACGGCTCGAACAGCGCCTCCCGCAAGGACTCCCGCCGGGCGACTTCCCCAACGCCGACCTGCTGCCGCTGCTGCGCCAGTGGTGGACGCAGGAACCGGACGGCGGCGGCGCCGGCGACCACGAGCGGCGCGACCAGGTGGTGGTCCCCGGCGCCGACATCCTCACCCGGCTCAGCGGCGGTTCCTGGCTCCTGATGCCGCCGGCACCGCTGGCGGTGGCCTGGGGCATCGAGTCCGCCCTGCACGAGGCGCTCCGCCGCGAGATCGACACGCTGCGGCACACCGACCAGGTCACCGCCCTGACCCAGGCACTGGCCCAGACCGTGGCGCTCGACATCGCGCACGGCTCCTGGACCTCGGCCCAGGCGAACGCCCTGGAAGGGCTCCAGGTGGCCGAGGGGACCGGCGACGACCACCTGGCGGCACAGTGCCGCGCCGGTATCGGATGGCTGGCAGCCGCGCGAGGCGAGGAGCGGACCGTCGCGGACTTCGCCGCCCGGTTCATCGAGGTCTGGGTGCCGCGTGGGGTATTCGTCTTCAGCTCCGGCGCGGAGTGGAACCTGGGCATGTCAGCGCTCTTCGCCGGCCGGGCCGAGGAGGCGCTGGACCGCCTGATCCGGCTGAGCGAGCACGGGCACCATGCGTCGAACGCCACCATCGCGGTGCTGGCCGCCCTGGACACCGCCGAGGCCGCGGTCCAGGCCGGGCAGCGGGCGACGGCCGAGGACCAGGCGCGGCTGCTGCGGCGGTGGGCCGAGCGGACCAACGCGCCCTGGGCGGTCTCCGCCACACACCTGGTCCAGGCCCTGCTGGCGTCGGGGGCGGATGCGGAGAAGCAGTTCCGGCTCGCGCTGGAGGTCCCCGGAGCCCAGGCGCGGCCCTTCAACTACGCCCGCACCCGCCTGCTGTACGGCGAGTGGCTGCGGCGGGCCGGCCGCCGTACCGCCGCCCGGACCCAGCTGACCGAAGCCGCCGAAACCTTCCGGCGACTGGACGCGGCGCCCCTGCTCGCCCGAACCCGGGCCGAACAGGAACTGACCGGTCAGCAACCGCGCCGCGACCCGGGACCGGCCCGGGACACCGCGGCCCTCCTCACGGCGCAGGAGCTGAGAGTCGCCCGGCTGGCCGCGCAGGGGCTCACCAACCGGGAGATCGGGGCACAGCTGCTGATCAGCCCCCGCACGGTGGCCCATCACCTGGCCAACGTGTTCCCCAAACTCGGCATCGCCTCGCGCGCCGACCTCGCACGCATCGACTTCGAGGACGGGCTGCGTCTGATCGGCTGACCGGCCGCGTTCGGGGACGGACCGGGCGGCCCGGTGTCGGCCGAGTAGGGCGCAGCCCAGCGCGGACAGGGGGGCTAACCCCCGTGCCAATCGGCGCTCGGCTGCCTACGGTAAGAACCATGACCGGTATGGAAGCCCGCGACGCCGAACTCAAGAAGGAACTCGACGCCACCTTGCACGCGCGCAAGGAACTGGGCGAGGAGTACGAGTCCGCGCTGGTCGACTCGTTCCTGGAAAAGGTCGAGCAGCGCCTGGACGGCGCGGTCGACCGCCGGGTGCGCCGCCAGCTCGCGGAACAGCAGATGGTGGTGGCCCGGGGCACGCGCTCCCCGCAGGGATCCTCCGATTCCTTCGGCGAACGTTTCGGCTTCGGGATCGTCTCGCTGGTCCTCGCCGTTCCCCTGTCCGCGATCGGCGGCGGAGTCGCCGACCTGCCCGGCCTTCTGGTGGCCTGGGCGGGCATCGTGGGGGTCAACGTGGTCCAGGCCGCGCGCAACACCCCGGACCTCTTCGGCAGGCGCAAACACAAGTCGGACTCGGACTGGGAAGAATGACGTTCCTTGACACAAAGGACACAAAGAAGGGCCCGACACCTCACGGTGCCGGGCCCTTCGTAAGCATTGCGCGGGAACCGCCGCACCCCCCGTTGCCGGGAGGGCGGGACGACGGCGGTCCCCGCGAGGGACGCGGGCCGGGTCAGGGCCTGGCTGGCGCGTCCTAGGCGTCCATGGAGGTCCGGGAGCCGCTCCGGAGGTCCTTGGCGCCGTTTTGGTGCCGGCCGGGGCGGGGAGCCGCTCCCGCCCTTGCCGACAACCACCAATGTGCCGGACCCGTGTTAAGCGTGTGCTGCGCGGACGTGACGCGCTCGTACCACTTCCACGAAGATCCTGGTTGATCACTCGCGCCGGAAGTTTCCCCCCGGCGCGAGCAGTTCACCGGAAGTTCCTACTGCAGCCCACCCTTGGCCAGGAAGGACAACAGGTCCTGCCGGCTGACAACCCCCGTGGGTTTGCCCTCGACGAGGACGATCGCCGCGTCGTGGGCGCCGAGCACGGACATCAGGTCGCCCACCGGCTCACCGGAGCCGACCTGCGGCAGCGGCGCCGACATGTGCTTCTCCAGCGGGTCGGAGAGCGAGGCCCGCTGGGTGAACAGCGCCTGGAGCAGCTCCCGTTCGACGACGGAGCCCACGACCTCGGCGGCCATCACGTCCGGGTGTCCCGCGCCGGGCTTCACGATCGGCATCTGCGAGACGCCGTACTCGCGCAGCACCTCGATGGCCTCGCCGACCGTCTCGTCCGGGTGCATGTGGACGAGCTGGGGGATGGAGCCGCCCGCCTTGTCACTGAGGACGTCACCGACACGGGCGCTGGGCCCGGTGTCCTCCAGGAAGCCGTAGTCGGCCATCCACTCGTCGTTGAAGATCTTGCTGAGGTACCCGCGCCCGCTGTCGGGCAGGAGCACGACCACGACGTCGTCCGGCCCGAGCCGCTCGGCGACCCGCAGTGCGGCCACGACGGCCATCCCGCAGGAGCCGCCGACCAGCAGCCCTTCCTCCTTCGCGAGCCGCCGGGTCATCTGGAAGGAGTCCTTGTCGGACACGGCGACGATCTCGTCGGCGACGGTCCGGTCGTAGGCGGTGGGCCAGAAGTCCTCGCCCACACCCTCCACGAGATACGGCCGCCCGGAGCCCCCGGAGTACACGGACCCCTCGGGGTCGGCGCCGACGACCTGGACCTTCCCGTCACTGGCGTCCTTCAGGTACCGGCCGGTCCCCGAGATGGTCCCGCCGGTGCCCACACCGGTCACGAAGTGGGTGATCCGCCCCTCCGTCTGCTCCCACAGCTCGGGGCCGGTGGAGTGATAGTGCGAGAGGGGGTTGTGGGGGTTGGAGTACTGGTCGGGCTTCCAGGCCCCCGGGGTCTCCCGCACCAGCCGGTCGGAGACGTTGTAGTACGAGTCGGGGTGCTCGGGGTCGACGGCCGTCGGGCAGACGACGACCTCGGCCCCGTACGCCCGCAGCACGTTGATCTTGTCGGTGCTCACCTTGTCGGGGCACACGAAGATGCACTTGTACCCCTTCTGCTGCGCGACGATCGCGAGGCCCACACCGGTGTTCCCACTGGTCGGCTCGACGATCGTGCCCCCTGGCTTGAGCGCGCCGCTCTCCTCCGCGGCCTCGATCATGCGCAGGGCGATGCGGTCCTTCACGGAGCCGCCGGGGTTGAAGTACTCGACCTTCGCGAGGACGGTCGCCTGGATGCCGGCGGTCACGCTGTTGAGCCTCACCAGCGGGGTGTTGCCGACGAGACTGATCATCGAGTCGTGGAATTGCACCGTTGTCTCCGGAGCTGAGAAAGAAGTGGTCGGGCTGATTCCGTCAGCGTAAGCCCCGTCCAGGTCGTTCACGCGCAGTTGAGATTGGGCTACGGCCTGTACGGGGCAAGCACTGGTTGTACGGCTACGAGGAGGTGGCGGCAGCGCATGACGAGCTTGTCGAGGGCGAGGGTGGCCCGGCGGATCGCCGCGGGCGCGGCGTACGGCGGCGGCGGGATCGGGCTGCTGGGCGCGGCGACCATCGGTGTGGTGCTGGCCGAGGTGCAGCTGGCGAAGCGGACGGTGGGCAACGGGCACAGTCCCCATCCGCCCAGCGCGGACGGACTGTACGGGCATGGGTACGCCGGCGCCGGGGAACCGCTGCGTCTGACGATGCTCGGCGACTCCACCGCCGCCGGGCAGGGTGTGCACCGGGCCCGGCAGACGCCGGGCGCCCTCCTCGCCTCCGGGCTCGCGGCGGTGGCCGAGCGTCCGGTGCGGTTGCGGAACGTGGCGTTGCCCGGCGCCCAGTCGGACGACCTGGACCGCCAGGTCGCGCTGGTTCTCGGGGACCCGGGCAGGGTCCCCGACGTATGCGTGATCATGGTCGGCGCGAATGACGTGACGCACCGGATGCCCGCGACGCGGTCGGTCCGTCATCTCTCCGCCGCGGTACGCCGACTGCGCACCGCGGGTACCGAGGTGGTCGTCGGGACCTGCCCCGACCTGGGCACCCTTGAGCCCGTCCAGCAGCCGCTGCGCTGGCTGGCCCGGCGGGCCTCGCGTCAGCTGGCGGCGGCCCAGACCATCGGTACGGTCGAGCAGGGCGGGCGGACGGTGTCCCTCGGTGACCTGCTCGGCCCCGAGTTCCTGGCGAACCCGCGCGAGCTCTTCGGCCCCGACAACTACCACCCCTCGGCGGAGGGGTACGCCACCGCCGCGATGGCGGTGCTGCCCACGGTCTGCGCCGCGCTCGGGCTCTGGCCGGCCGAGGAGGAGCGGCCGGACGTGTCCCGTCGCGAGGGGTTCCTGCCGGTGGCACGGGCCGCCGCGGAGGCCGCGTCGGAGCCGGGCACGGAGGTCACGGCCGCCATGCCCACGGGGCCTCGGGGCCCGTGGGCCCTCCTCAAGCGCCGCCGGCGCCGGCGGGTCCCGGCGACGGACCCGACGCCGGCGTCTGCGCCCGCGCCGTAGCAGTGGGGTGTGATGCCGGGTGCGGGTCCACTGTGGCTGGTCGCGCAGTTCCCCGCGCCCCTGAGGGGGCGGGGCTGCGCCCCTGCCCCCTCAGCCCGTCCGGCGTTTGAGGACGAGGCCGTTCAGGCCGAAAAGCGGGGGCCTGGGGGCGGAGCCCCCAGGGATGGGACGGGTAGGGGCGGCGGGGGCGAGGAAAGCGTGAGGCGGGCAGGCGCCGGGTACCCGCGGGACGCAATCCCGCGCCCGCCCTGGAGGTCACCCCATGCCGCCCGAGTTCGTACCCGTGTCCCACCGAACCACCGACGTCGACGGCGTCGAGGTCTTCTACCGGGAGGCGGGCGCCCCGGACGCCCCCGCCGTCCTGCTGCCACACGGCTACCCGTCCTCGTCGTTCCAGTACCGCACCCTGCTTCCCCTGCTCGGCGACCGCTGGCGGCTGATCGCCCCGGACTTCCCCGGCTTCGGCTACAGCGAGACACCCGCCCCCGACCGCTTCGACTACTCGTTCGCGGGCTACGCCCAGTTCCTGGAGCGGTTCACCGAGGTACTGGGCCTGCGCCGCTATGCGCTGTACCTCTTCGACTACGGCTCCCAGGCGGGCTTCCAGCTGGCCGTGAAGCACCCGGAGCAGGTCGTGGCCCTGATCATCCAGAACGGCGACGCGTACGAGGAGACGCTCGGGCCCAAGTACGCGGCACTGAAGGAGTACTGGGCCGACCCGACTCCCGCCCGCCGGGCCGCACTCGCCGAGGCGGTCACCGAGCGCGGGCTCCGCGAGGAGGTCATCGGCGAAGTGCCCGCGCACCTGGCCGAGTTGATCAGCCCCGATCTGTGGGAGCTGTCCTGGCCCGTCCTCGGCCGCTCCCCCAACCGCGAGATCATGGTGGACCTGTTCGCCGACATCAGGAACAGCGTGGCCCGGTTCCCGGAGTACCAGGCCTACCTGCGCGGGACCCAGCCGCCCACACTCATCGCCTGGGGCCCGCATGACGGCTACATGCCCGAGGAGTCGGCGCGCGCCTACCTCACCGACGTCCCGGACGCCGAGCTGCACATCATCGAGGACGCCGGTCACTGGGCACTGGAGACCCACCTGCACGAGATCACCGGGCTGATGAGGGAGTTCCTCGGCCGCGTGCACTCTTGAGGCCGGACAACGCCCACCCTTGAGGCCAGGAAAAAGCAAGCGCTTGGAAAGTGCGGCCCGAGTCACACACCCACACCCGTGACCCTGCCCATACGTACGGGTAACTTCCCACAGAGGTCCGACCACCACCCGTAACGCCAATGGAGCCGTCATGCCGGAAGCCGTAATCGTCTCGACCGCCCGCTCCCCGATCGGCCGCGCAGGCAAGGGCTCCCTCAAGGACCTGCGCCCCGACGACATCACCGCCACCATCATCCAGGCGGCACTGGCCAAGGTCCCGGAGCTCGACCCCAAGGACATCGACGACCTGATGCTCGGCTGCGGCCTCCCGGGCGGCGAGCAGGGCTACAACCTCGGCCGCATCGTCGCCGTGCAGATGGGCATGGACCACCTCCCGGGCTGCACCATCACCCGTTACTGCTCCTCGTCCCTCCAGACGACGCGCATGGCCCTGCACGCCATCAAGGCGGGCGAGGGCGACGTCTTCATCTCGGCCGGCGTCGAGATGGTGTCCCGCTTCGCGAAGGGCAGCTCCGACGGTCTTCCGGACACGCACAACCCGCTCTTCGCCGAGGCCGAGGCCCGCACCGCCGAGGTCGCCGCCAGCGAAGGCTCGTCCTGGCACGACCCGCGCGAGGACGGTCTCGTCCCCGACCCGTACATCTCGATGGGCCAGACCGCGGAGAACCTCGCCCGCATCAAGGGCGTCACCCGCCAGGACATGGACGAGTTCGGTGTCCGCTCGCAGAACCTCGCCGAGGAAGCCATCAAGAACGGCTTCTGGGAGCGCGAGATCACCCCGGTGACGACCCCCGACGGGACGGTAGTCAGCAAGGACGACGGCCCGCGCGCCGGCGTCACCATGGAGGGCGTCGCGGGCCTCAAGCCCGTCTTCCGCCCCGACGGCATGGTCACGGCGGGCAACTGCTGCCCGCTGAACGACGGCGCCGCCGCCCTCGTGATCATGTCCGACACGAAGGCCCGCGAGCTCGGTCTGACCCCGCTGGCCCGGATCGTCTCGACCGGCGTCACCGGCCTCTCCCCCGAGATCATGGGCCTCGGCCCGGTGGAGGCGTCGAAGCAGGCCCTGGGCCGCGCCGGACTGACCGTCGACGACATCGACCTCTTCGAGATCAACGAGGCGTTCGCCGCCCAGGTGATCCCCTCCTACCGCGACCTGAACATCCCGCTGGAGAAGCTGAACGTGAACGGCGGCGCCATCGCGGTCGGCCACCCCTTCGGCATGACCGGCGCCCGCATCACCGGCACGCTCATCAACGGCCTCCAGTTCCACGACAAGCAGTTCGGCCTGGAGACGATGTGCGTCGGCGGCGGCCAGGGCATGGCGATGGTCATCGAGCGCCTCAGCTGAAGTCTCCGACCTCGCCCCTCTACACCCGTACCAGTCACCACAGTTGAACCCAGCGTGACCGAATCGGCCCGGAGCCCGGTAACCACCGGGCCTCTGGGCCGATTCGTGATCCAATCTCCCCCAGGATGTGACCTATCTCCCTCTGAAGAGCGATTTACGCAGGTCAGAGCCGTTACGCAACCAAACCCCGGGCCCAAAGTCCTGTCCTATTCGTGACGTTACGCACTGACAGCTGGTTAGTCCGCCCTTCAAGCTGATGTAGGAAGTCGGGGGTCGACTTTGAACCGGGAGTACGTCAGTGAGCACCATGCCTCTTGCTCTGCTGCTCGCCACAGCCACCATGACCACGGCCGTGGGCGTCGCCGTTCTGCGCACCCTGCAGGCGCTGCGCCGACAGGTCGCGGCGCTGCACACCGAACTCGCCGCGAGCCGCGCCACGGCCGTGCGCGGCCTCGTGCCCGCCGCCCGCTCCACCGCGGACACCGACGAGATACGCGCTGCGGTGGCCGAGGCGCTCGCCGAGGAGCGGGAGCGGGAGCTCGCCGAGGCGCGTGCCTTCTGGGCCGCCCAGGAGGCACGTGACGCCTCTGACGCCCCCACGCTGCTCGGCCTGCCGGACAGCGAACTGTTCCTGCCGCGCCAGTCGGACTTCGCGGGCCTGGAACACCTGGAGCCGGTGACCGAGCCGCACTCCGACGCCGACGAGTTCGCCGCCGACTCCGCCGAACTGGCCGCGGCCCGCCGCCGCCACCCCTCGCACCCCGATTTCGTACCGGTCCAGTCACCCGTCGTGAACGACCACGAGCGCACGGTGTCCTGCCTGGAGGAACTGGCCGAGTCCCGCACGGAACTCACCGACGTACGCCCCGGACCGCTCGGCACCCTCGACGTCTACGTCTTCGCCGACGGCACCACGCTCTGCATGACCCCCGGCCACCGCGAAACCGCCGAACAACTGGCCGCGGCCCTCCGAGCAGGCGAAACCCCGACCCTCCTCGGCGGCTCCGGCGTCTCAGGCGCCTACGCCCTGACCTTCCAGTGCGGCAAGGAGAACGTCTACATCCTGGCGGACAGGGTCATAGCGTCCCTGTAGAAGCACCCCGCACACGAGCGCCCCATAAGGGGCGCGGGGAACTGCGCGATCAGCCACAACGCACCCGCAGCCGCCAACGAACGCTCAAACCCCCGCCCTCTTCTGCGCCTCCTCCACCAGCCGCACAGCCTCCACAACCTGATCCTCGGTCTTCAGTACGAGCGCCAGATCATGCACAGCCACAGTGATCTGATCCGCGGCCGCGAACATCCCCACGTCCGGCATCTCACGCGGCTCCACCGAGGGCTCCTCCAGACACTGGGCACGCAGCGCAAACTCCCTGGCCAGCGCCAGCGCCTCGGCGGCAGCACCCCGCTGCAGGCGACTCTGCGGCGCCGCCCGCAACCGATCGGCGAAATGGTCCACGGCCCGCGTCAAAGGCGTCGTATCAAGCACCCGCCGACCCTACGCGCCCCACCTGGACTGTTGCCAACAGGCCAACGCTCAGGCACGGTGACTTGAAGGACCGGCTTACATCCCATGCGTCCGGAGGCGCCGATGTCCCAAGTCTTCTCCGAGGAGACCCACCGCAATCTGCTCGCCCGCATCCCCCACTGCACCGGTCGTGAGATCTCCGACTGGCTGCGCACCGTCGACGAAGGCCCCTCGCTCTTCCGCTTCGAGGAGAAGGTCAGCTGGCTCCGCGCCGAGCACGACCTCGCGTACGGCCACGCCAAAGCCATCATTCACGAGTACGACCTGAGGAGGGCCGCGCGCAAACTGCTCTGAAGCGCGCACCAGGGACAGCACATCGCCAGACGACGAAGGGCCCGCGAACCAGAGTTCGCGGACCCTTCAGGCACTACGGGGCCGACTAGTCGTTACCGCTGAAGATGGCGACCAGGCGGAGCATCTCCAGGTAGATCCACACGAGGCTCATGGTCAGGCCGAACGCGGCCAGCCAGGACTCCTCGCGCGGCGCGCCGTAGGCGATACCGTCCTCGATCTGCTTGAAGTCGAGGGTCAGGAAGAACGCACCCAGGACGATCGCGAGGATGCCGACGATCGCGCCGAGCGGGCCCATGCTGCGCAGCCCGCCGTCATCGGCGACACCGAAGACGACCAGCAGCAGGTTGACCGCCATGACCAGGACGAAGGCGATCGCGATGGCCATGCCGATGCGTGCGTACCGTGCGGTGACACGGATCCAGCCCGCCTTGTAGATGAGCAGGGTGGCGCCGGAGACCGCCATGGTGCCGAGCACGGCCTGGAAGGGCGCGCCGGACCACCTGCTGTTGAACATCTCGCTGATCACACCGAGGAAGACGCCCTCGAAGGCCGCGTACGCCAGGATCAGCGCGGGCGAGGCCTTGCGCTTGAAGGACTGGACCAGCGCGAAGACCATCGCGATGAGCGCGGAGCCGATGGCCAGGCCGAAGCTGGTCGACGTGACCGGCAGCAGGACCCAGGCGAGGACGGCACCGACGGTGACCGTGCCGAGTGTCAGGGCCGAGCGCGCGACGACGTCGTCCATCGTCATGCGGCCGGCGGCGGGCGGGGCCTGCGGCGGTGCTCCGTGCTGCAGGTCCTGCGGGGCGTACGGGTTCTGAGCGTAAGGATTCTGCGCGTACGGGTTGCCGCCCTGCGGGGCGTTCGGGGTGCCCTGTGCGTACGGGTTCCCCTGCGTTCCGACAGCGGGGCTCCCGGCCTGCGGCGCCGCGTTGAACCCCGCGTAGCCGTTGTCGCGGCTGAAGCCCCGTCGCGAGAAGACCGGGTTGCTGCTCCTCATTTCACTCCTCCATGGCCACCCTGCGTGGCCTTGGCTCAAGAGTAATGGGTAGGCAAAAGAATGCCTCTAGTGCCTGGGGAGGATCTTTCCTCTCTTGTGACCGGGAACGCCAGCTTCCAACCCGGCATTCCCAGCACCGTTACAACGCCGGTACCGCCCGCTCCGGTTCCCCCGTCCGTGCGGCCGTTTCCGGTCGATCAGTCGAACGGGAAGCCCGTGTACCCCTCGGCGAGGTCCTGCTCGGCCGAGCGTGCCGCGGCGATCCGCGCCAGGCGGGCGAGCTGGATGCGGTCCTCGAAGGGCGTGGCGTCGGGCGAGCGGTGCAGCAGCGTCGTCATGTCGTACGAGAACCGCTCGGCCTGCCACACCCGCCGCAGGCAGGTCTCGGAGTAGGCGTCGAGCCACTCGGCGGACCCGGTCTCCTTCTCCTGGACCAGCGCCCGCGCGAAGGTCACGACGTCCCCGACGGCGAGGTTCAGCCCCTTGGCTCCCGTGGGCGGCACGATGTGAGCGGCGTCCCCGGCGAGGAAGAGCCGCCCGTGCCGCATCGGCTCGTGGACGTAACTCCGCATAGGAGTGACGGACTTCTGAGTGATCGGCCCCCTCCGCAGCCGCCAGTCGTCATCGGTCTCGAAGCGCCGCTCCAGCTCGTCCCAGATCTCCTCGTCGCCCCACGCCTCCGCGTCCGTACCCTCGGGCACCTGGAGGTAGAGCCGCGAGACGGACGGCGAGCGCATGGACAGCAGGGCGAAGCCGCGGTCGTGGCGGGCGTAGACGAGCTCGTCGTGCGAGGGCGGCACGTCGGCGAGGATGCCGAGCCAGCCGAAGGGGTACGTCCGCTCGAAGACCTTGGTGAGCTCCTCTGGAATCGCCCCCCGTGCCACACCCCAGAACCCGTCGCACCCGACGACGTACTCACACTCCAGTTCGTCCTCCTGCCCCGCATGCCGGAAGCGCACCCGCGGACTGTCACTGTCCACGCCCTCGACGGCCAGCGCCTCCGCCTCGAAGAGCAGCGGGCCGCCCTCCTTGAGCTGGAGCGCGATGAGGTCCTTGCACACCTCGGTCTGCGCGTAGACCATCACGGACCGGCCACCGGTGAGCCCGGGGAAGTCGATCCGATGCCGCCGCCGGTCGAACCGCAGCTCGATGCCGTCGTGCCGCAGTCCCTCGCGGTCCATGCGTTCGCCCGCTCCCGCGGCCCGCAGGACGTCCACGGTCCCCTGCTCAAGAATCCCGGCCCGCTGCCGCTGCTCCACATAGGCGCGGTCGCGGCTCTCCAGCACGACGGAGTCGATCCCCGCGTTGTGCAGCAACCGCGCCAGCAGCAGCCCGGCCGGCCCGGCCCCGATGATCCCGACGGTGGTACGCATCGGCACGCCCCTTAACGCTCTCACGTTCGCACAGTGAAATTTTATTCACCATTCTCCACCCGAGTCTCCGCCGAGGCGAACCCACTGTCAACGGTCGAGCGACGCCCCCTGCCGGGCACTTCACTTGATGGCGGGCGACTTCACCTGTTCGACCGTTTCATGCGCATACGTACGCCATGAAGCGAAGGGAGGGGCCACGCGCTCCCGGGGTGCACCTGCCCCAGGAAAGCAGTACGGCACCTCCCCGCCGTTTTGGCAGGTAAGGCGCCATAAAGGAGGAGGTGCCCGGAACCGGACTTGAACCGGTACGCCCGCGAGGGGCAGCGAGGTTTAAGCTCGCCGTGTCTGCATTCCACCATCCGGGCAGGCCATGGGCTCCGCGTCCCGTGTTCCGAGCCTATCGGGACACATCCCCCGAACAGCGGAAGGGCGGACCGATGTTGTCTTATTTTATTGACGTCTGAGGGTGCATCAGCCCACGGTACGCGCCATACGCACTTGCCAACTGCCCTCCGGGCCCAGTTGGACGGCGTATAGGGAATGACGTGATTTCACCGCCCGAACGAGCGTCAGCTGACGAACCGTCGCCGATCCCCCCTCAGGGGCGGGCCTCATACCCAGGTATGACACGGGCGTGCGCAGTCCGACCCGAGAGTGTCTTCAGAACCGGAACAACGGGTGACTACAGGGCGCCGATCGGCGTCGACGATGGAACAACAAAGCCGTCCCCACTCGTCGTCCCGACAAGGAGCCCTCTCCGTGACCACCACACCCTTCGCCGCCCGGACCACCACGGTGGCCGCCCGCGCCACGGAACTGTCGAAGGTCTACGGGCAGGGCGAGACCCAGGTGATCGCCCTCGACCGGGTCTCCGTCGACTTCCGGCAGGCCGAGTTCACCGCGATCATGGGCCCCTCCGGGTCCGGCAAGTCCACGCTGATGCACTGTGTGGCGGGCCTGGACACCTTCTCCTCCGGCTCGGTCCGGATCGGCGACACCGAACTCGGCTCCCTCAAGGACAAGCAGCTCACCAAGCTGCGCCGGGACAAGATCGGCTTCATCTTCCAGGCGTTCAACCTCCTGCCGACCCTCACGGCCCTGGAGAACATCACCCTTCCGATGGACATCGCGGGCCGCAAGCCGGACAAGGAGTGGCTGAACAAGGTGATCGGCATGGTGGGCCTGGCCGACCGGCTCTCCCACCGTCCCACCGAGCTCTCCGGCGGCCAGCAGCAGCGCGTCGCCGTGGCCCGTGCGCTGGCGTCCCGCCCGGACATCATCTTCGGCGACGAGCCCACCGGAAACCTGGACTCGCGCTCGGGTGCCGAGGTGCTGGGCTTCCTCCGCAACTCCGTACGGGAGATGGGGCAGACCGTCGTCATGGTCACCCACGACCCGGTGGCCGCGGCGTACGCGGACCGCGTGATCTTCCTGGCCGACGGGCGGATCGTCGACGAGATGCTCTCGCCGACCGCCGACGGCGTCCTCGACCGGATGAAGGACTTCGACGCCAAGGGCCGTACGAGCTAGCCGACAACACGCCCTCGCACCCCGCCGCGTCTCGTCCCGCCTCCTCCTCCACCAGGACAGAAACCCATGTTCCGTACCGCCCTGCGCAACGTCCTCGCGCACAAGGCCAGGCTGTTGATGACCGTGCTCGCCGTCATGCTCGGCGTCGCCTTCGTCTCCGGCACCCTGGTCTTCACCGACACCTTCGGCAACGCCTACAAGAACAAGTCGGCGAAGAGCTTCGACCACGTCTCGGTCGCCATACAGCCCGAAGGCGGCTCCTCCTACGGGTCCGGTGACGACGGCGAGGCCAAGACGCCGCCGCGGCTGACCGACGCCCTCCTGAAGAAGACCGAGAACCTGCCTGGCGCCGACTCGGCGATCGGCGGCGTCATGGACTTCACCGCACTCGCCGACAAGGACGGCAAGCTCGTCGGCGGCGACTGGGGCACCTCCGGCGCCAACTACTACCCCGGCAAGGACGGCAAGGACCCCCGCTACGACTTCACCGAGGGCGCGGCACCCAAGTCCGCCGGTGACATCGCGCTCGACTCCAGGACCGCCGGACGCACCGGCTACAAGGTCGGCGACACTGTCCGCTACTCCACCGACGGACCGGTGAGGCAGGCGAAAATCAGCGGCGTCTTCGACACCGAGTCCGGCAGCGTCCTCGCGGGCGGCAGCCTGGTGGTGTTCGACAACGACACCGCCATGAAGGTCCTCGGCAAGAGCCAGTACGACGAGATCGACGTGAAGGCCGCCGCGGGCACCTCCGAGACGGCCCTGAAGAGCTCGGTCGAGAAGATCCTGCCGAAGGAGACGGTCGCCCTCTCCGGTGCCCAGCTCTCCGCCGACCAGGAGGCGATGATCGAGGAGCAGACCAGTGCGATGAGCCAGGTCCTGCTCATCTTCGCGGGAATCGCCCTGTTCGTCGGTATCTTCATCATCGCCAACACCTTCACCATGCTGGTCGCCCAGCGCACCAAGGAGCTGGCGCTGATGCGCGCCATCGGCGCCTCGCGCCGCCAGGTGACGCGCTCCGTGCTCATCGAGGCGTTCCTCGTGGGCCTGGCGGCCGCGGTGACCGGCTTCGCGCTCGGCATCGGCGTGGCCATGGGCCTGGAGTCCCTGATGAACTCCGCGGGCGCCTCCCTGCCCGACGGGCCGCTCGTCATCGCCCCGACCACGATCGTCGTCGCGCTGGTCATCGGCGTGGTCGTGACCATGCTGGCCGCCTGGCTGCCGGGCCGCCGCGCCGCGAAGATCCCGCCGGTCGCCGCGATGAACAGCGTCCACGCGACGCCGACCACGCGCGGTCTCGTCGTCCGCAACACCATCGGCTCGATCATCGTCGCCCTCGGCACGGTCATGCTGTTCATGGACGACAACTACGTGAAGGCCGGCGGCGCCGGAGTGATCCTGGTCGGTGTCATCGTCCTCACGCCGCTCCTGTCGCGCCCGTTCATCGCCGCGTCGGCCCCGCTCCTGAAGCCGTTCGGCGTCACGGGCAAGCTGTCCCGGCTCAACGCGGTGCGCAACCCGCGCCGCACGGCCTCCACCGCCTCGGCCCTGATGATCGGCCTGACCCTCATCACGGCGATGACGGTGGTCGCGACCTCCATGGGCAGCGCCATCAACAAGATGGCCGCGGACTCCCTGAAGGCCGACTACACCGTCTCCATGGCGAACTACCAGCCGCTGGCCCCCGAGGTCCGCGAGAAGCTGGACAAGCTCCCCGACGTCGAGGCGAGCAGCCCGTTGCGCCCGGCCTACGGCGAGCTCGGCGACTCGTACACCGAGGTCTCCGGCGTCGACGAGAAGGCCTTCGGCAAGCTGGTGAGCCTCGACTTCACCAGCGGCTCCCTCGCGAACCTGACCGGCGCCTCCACGCTGGTCGACAAGGAGACCGCGGACAAGGAGGGCCTGAAGACGGGTGACACCGTCCCGGTGAAGTTCGACGACGGCAAGACAGCCCGGCTGAAGGTCGTCGGCGTCTACGAGCAGAACGAGATGATCAACGGTCTGTTCGCGCCGCTCGCCGTGGTCGACCCGCACCTGTCGAAGGTCACCGATCAGCAGGTCATGGTGAAGATGAAGGACGGTGTCTCCGACCGGGCCGAGGACGCCATCGTCAAGGCCCTGGGCGACAACCCCGCCATCAAGATCCAGGACAAGAACGCGATCAACAACGAGATCGCCGGCGCGATCAACCTGATGCTGAACATGCTCTACGGCCTCCTGGCGATGGCCATCCTGATCGCCGTCCTCGGTGTCATCAACACCCTGGCCATGTCGGTCTTCGAGCGGAAGCACGAGATCGGCATGATGCGGGCCATCGGTCTCGACCGCGCGAAGGTCAAGCAGATGGTGCGCCTGGAGGCGATCATCATCTCCCTGTTCGGTGCGGTGCTCGGCATCGGTCTCGGCCTCTTCATGGGCTGGGTGGCGGGCGACAGCATCTCCGGCACGGTGAAGACGTACACCATGGAGATCCCGTTCGGCCGAATCGCCGTCTTCCTCTGCATCGCGGGCCTGGTCGGCGTCCTCGCGGCGATGTGGCCGGCGCGCAGCGCGGCGAAGCTGAACCCGCTCATGGCGATCAAGAGCGAGTAGTTCCTGGCGGTGCGCACAGGAGTTGGGGCCCCGGACGAGCGTCGTCCGGGGCCCCACTCACGTACGGCCTACCGCCAGGAGCGGGCGCGCAGCGGCATCCCCGAGGTGCCGGTGTCCGGGGTCTTCACCGCCAGCACCTGGTTGACCCCGATGCGGTTGCGCTCGAAGGCGAGCGCCGAGGCGGCCATGTAGAGGAGCCAGACGCGGGCCCGGCCGGGGCTGGTGAACCGGATCGCGGCCGGCCAGTCCGCCTGCAGGTTGGCGACCCAGCGGCGCAGCGTGAGCGCGTAGTGCTCGCGGATCGACTCGACGTCACGCACCTCGAACCCGGCGCTTTCGAGCTGGGTCACGGTCCCGCCGATCGGCGCGAGCTCGCCGTCCGGGAAGACGTACGCGTCGATGAACTCGTCGACCTCGTACCTCGTCTCGTCGCGCCAAGGACGGCGGCCGATCTGATGGTTGAGCAGCCGTCCGCCCGGCTTCAGGAGGCCGAACAGGTCCCGCGCGTAGTCCAGGTAGCGGTCGCTGCCGACGTGTTCGGCCATGCCGATGGAGGAGATCGCGTCGTACGGGCCGTCGGTGACGTCCCGGTAGTCCTGGACGCGGATCTCGACCCGGTCGGTGAGTCCTTCGCCTGCGACACGCTTACGGGCGTACGCGGCCTGTTCCTGGGAAAGCGTGACGCCGACGACGCTCACGCCGTGCTCGCGGGCCGCGTGGATGGCCATCGAGCCCCAGCCGCAGCCGACGTCGAGCAGCCGCATGCCCGGCTTCAGGTCCAGCTTGCGGGCGATGAGTTCGAGCTTGTCGCGCTGGGCGTCCTCCAGGGCCCCTTCCGGAGACTCCCAGTAGGCGCACGAGTAGACCATCGACGGTCCGAGGACCAGCTCGTAGAAGTCGTTGCCGACGTCGTAGTGATGGCTGATCGCGCGTCTGTCGCTGCGCTTGGTGTGCAGGTGGGTGCGTCTGCGGACCTCCTCGCGGGGCGGGGCGGGCGGCAGCGGGGGCCCGGCCATCTTCACGAGTCCGCGCACCGCGGCCCGTACGTCGGGATCGCGCAGGGCCTCGCCGAGGGTCCTGGCGTCCTCACCGCGCTCCCACACCAGCGCGGCCATCGCCTCCAGGGCGGCGTAGAGGTCGCCGTCCACCGTCAGGTCTCCGGCGACCCAGGCCCGGGCCATCCCCAGTTCGCCCGGTTTCCACAGCAGCCGGCGCAGGGCACGGCGATTTCGTACGACGAGTGCGGGGGCGTCGGGCGGGCCCGACTCCGAACCGTCCCAGGCGCGGATCCGCACCGGGATCGGTGACCCCTGCAACTGCTCCAACAGCGCCTTCAGCCTCAGCGCCGCGTCCGGCATGACGCACACCTCCGTGACGACGGGTCCACAAACTCCAACACCACGTAAACACCAGAGTGCCCGGAACACAGTCCCGCTAAAGCGTCATGTCTCAGCAAAAAGGGTCCTCGCCCCCGCCGGGCGGGGAAAAACGCCGAAGGGGCCGCCCGCACCACGGATGGCGGGAGGCCCCTTCGGGGTAGAGCGGTGACCGGAGGTCAGGAGGCCTTGGCCTTCTCCTCGGTCTTGGCGGCAGCCGGAGCCGGAGCGGGCTCGGCCTTGACGGCGGCCGCCGGCGCGGGCTTGGCGGCCTCGTAGAACTCCTCGCGCGGAGTCTCCATCGCACCGAGCGAGACGACCTCACGCTTCAGGAACACCGCGAGCGTCCAGTCCGCGAAGACCCGGATCTTCCGGTTCCAGGTCGGCATGGCCATACCGTGGTAGCCGCGGTGCATGTACCAGGCGAGCCGGCCCTTGAGCTTGATCTTCACCTTGCCCATGACGATCATCGCGACGCCCTTGTGCAGGCCGAGCCCCGCGACGGCACCCTTGTTGGCGTGCGCGTACTCCTTCTGCGGGAAGCCCCGCATGCCGGAGATCACGTTGTCACCGAGGACCCGCGCCTGCCGCAGCGCGTGCTGCGCGTTCGGCGGGCACCAGGCGTTCTCGTTGCCGGCCTTGCGGGCGGCGACGTCCGGCACCTGGGCGTTGTCGCCGGCGGCCCAGATGTAGTCCGTGCCCTGCACCTGGAGGGTGGTCTGGGTGTCCACGTGACCGCGCGGGCCGAGCGGCAGACCGAAGCGCGAGAGGACGGGGTTCGGCTTGACGCCGGCCGTCCACACGATGGTGTTGGAGTCGACCTCAAGGCCGTTCTTCAGCACCACGTGACCGTCGACGCAGGAGTCCATGGAGGTGGAGAGGTAGACCTCGACCCCACGGCCCTCCAGGTGCTCCTTGCCGTACTGGCCGAGCTTGGGGCCGACCTCGGGGAGGATCTTGTCCGCGGCGTCGACGAGGATGAACCGCATGTCCTCGCGAGACACGTTGTTGTAGTACTTGGCGGCATCGCGAGCCATGTCCTCGACCTCGCCGATGGTCTCCGCACCCGCGAAGCCACCGCCCACGAAGACGAAGGTCAACGCCTTGCGGCGGACGTCCTCGTCATGCGTGGAGTCGGCCTTGTCGAGCTGCTCCAGCACGTGGTTGCGCAGGCCGATGGCCTCCTCGATGCCCTTCATACCGATGCCCTGTTCGGCGAGGCCGGGGATCGGGAAGGTGCGGGAGACCGCGCCCATGGCGATGACGAGGTAGTCGAAAGGAAGCTCGTACGCCTCACCCACGAGGGGGGCGATCGTGGCGACCTTGCGGTCCTGGTCGATGGTGGTGACCCGGCCGGTGAGCACCTCCGCCTTGGGGAGCACGCGTCGCAGTGGGACGACGACATGCCGCGGGGAGATGCTGCCGGCGGCGGCTTCGGGGAGGAAGGGCTGGTAGGTCATGTACGACCGGGGGTCGACGACCGTGACGGTCGCCTCGCCGTAGCGCATCTTCTTGAGGATGCGCCGAGCTGCGTACAGGCCTACGTACCCACCGCCTACTACGAGGATCCTGGGACGCTCCGTGGTGCTCATGCCATCGAGTATCCACCCGCCCCAGGGGGGTCGCTCGTGCGCCCCTTCACAAGCTTGGTCGCCCCCTCTGCTACACTGCGCGGCTCGCGTGATCCAGGTCATGGCGCGACGAGGGAACCAGCAGGCAGCGGGAGCCGTTGTCAATGCCGCGTGAGCTGCCACTCCGGGCCCTGGACCCCCGTGGACCACCCTCTCGTTTCATACGACCGCAACCTCGGCGGAACACCCTGTTGATCATGCTCCGAACCCGTACGGGGCCCCGGGAAGGGCCGCCAGGGCCAAAACCTCACCCAACAGGGCCGATTCTCTTGTGAAGAACTTCACGAAGTTTTCCGACGGGGTCTCACGGAGGGGGTTTTCGGGCCCCTTCAGATGCGCTCATACGTTGTCCAACCTGCTCAGCAGAGGCTCCAAGGCTCCGCCAGGCGAGCTACGCCACCGACCACGCGATGCCGTCGAGGATGTCGTGCTCGCTCACCACGACCTCGCTCGCGCCGATCCGCTCCATGATCGAGAGCAGTACGAGGGCGCCGGCGCCGATGACGTCGACGCGGCCCGGGTGCATGGAGGGGATCGCGGCGCGTTCGGCGTGCGTGGCGGAGAGGAGCGACTCCGTGATCTCGCGGACACGGTCGTAGGAGACCCGGGAGTGGTGGATCGCCGCCGAGTCGTACTCCGGCAGGCCCAGGGCGATCGCCGAGATCGTCGTGACGGACCCCGCGAGGCCGACCAGCGTGTGCGCCTCACGCAGTGGAACGGCCTGCTCGGCGAGGTCCAGGGCCGCCTCGATGTCGGCGCGGATCGCCCGGATCTGCTCCGGGGCCGGCGGGTCGGTGACCACGCCGTCCCGTACGAGGTGCCGTTCCGTCATCCGTACGCAGCCGATGTCGACCGAGCGGGCGCCGCGCACGCGGTCGTCGCCGACCACGAACTCGGTCGAACCGCCGCCGATGTCCACGACGAGGTAGGGCTTGGCCAGGTCGTCGCGTCCGGTCAGTTCCCTGGTGGCGCCCGTGAACGAGAACTCCGCCTCCTGGTCGCCGGAGATCACCTCGGGTTCGACGCCCAGGATGTCCAGGACTCCCCGTACGAAGTCCTCCCGGTTCTCGGCGTCGCGGGAGGCGGAGGTGGCGACGAAGCGGGTGCGCTCCGCGCCGTGCTCCTTGATGATCGCCGCGTACTCGCGGCAGGCGGCGAAGGTCCGCTCCAGCGCCTCGGGCGCCAGCCGTCCCGTCCGGTCGACACCCTGCCCGAGCCGGACGATCGTCATCCGCCGGTCCAGGTCGACGAGCTCACCCGTCGCCGGGTCGGCGTCCGCGACGAGGAGTCGGATCGAGTTCGTACCGCAGTCGATGGCGGCGACGCGAGTCATGGGGTGTGGGCTCCTGTCGTGTTCGTCGCCGACACCACGCACGTCCCCTTGCGCCACCATTCCGGCAGCATCGCGATCGCCTCGTCGCCGAGCGGGTTCACACCGGGCCCCGCCGCCAGGGAGTGCGCCACCAGCACATGCAGGCACTTGACCCGGTCCGGCATACCCCCCGCGCTCGGAAACCCTTCGAGGACCTCGATGGAGTCGCGGCGCGCGATGTAGTCCTCGTGGGCGGCCCGGTACGCGGCGGCCAGCCCGGCATCCGTCGCGAGCCGGTCCGTCATCTCCTTCATGACCCCGTTCGCCTCCAGCGTGCCGATGGCGGAGGCGGCCCGAGGACACGTCAGGTAGTACGTCGTCGGGAACGGAGTCCCGTCCGGCAGCCGGGGCGCCGTCTCGACGACGTCCGGCTGCCCGCACGGACAGCGGTGAGCGATCGCGCGCAGCCCGCGCGGCGGCCGCCCGAGCTGCTGCTTGAAGGCCTCGACGTCCTCGTCGGTGGGCTCGGTGCGCGGAGTGGGCGGCGGGGGCGTTTGCATGCCTGTGCGTAAGTCTCTCTAGTCAGTTCAAATCAGCGGTTCAAGTCAGCGGGTCAAGTTGGTTCACCGGTCGGAGGCGTCGGCCTTGTCGACGCCGTCCCAGACGTTGGCGTACCAGGCACGGTCGGCCGCCGTCTGATCCGTACGCGTCTGCTTCGCCGCGTCGGGGTCGATCACGATGTAGCCGGTCTCGCCCGGCATCACATAGTGCAGCCGCTCCCGGATGCGCTGCTCGGCGTACGCGTCGTCCTGCCACCGCGCCTTGGAGTCGCGCAGCTGCTCGACCCGCTCGCGGGCCTGCTCCCGCTCCCGCTGGAGGTCGGCGATCTCGGCGCGCTGGGAGACGTACTGCCTTATGGGGTACGCGAGCGCGACGACGAGCGTGCAGAGGACCAGGGCGAGGAGCGCGGCCCGGCCGGTCAGCCGCGAGCGGCGGGCCTGGCGCTTGGTCTGCGAGCGGTAGACACGCTCGGCGGTCTGCTCACCGAGCAGCCGCAGCCTGGTCGCGGTGGAGAACCGGTCACGGTCCTTCACGGCCATCTGTCCCGCCTCCCCGATACAAACCCGTCTGCAACGGTCTGCGAGCCCGTCACGTGCGTACGTCCCCGCACACGGTACGGGACCGGGTACGGGGACGTACGTACGACGGGGCTGCGACCCTTTCCAAGCAGTCGGCTCAGTCCTTGCGGTCGGCTCAGCCCTTGTAGCGCGGGAAGGCACTGCGGCCCGCGTACACCGCGGCGTCGTCGAGGATCTCCTCGATGCGCAGCAGCTGGTTGTACTTGGCGACGCGGTCCGAGCGGGCCGGGGCGCCGGTCTTGATCTGGCCGCAGTTCACCGCGACGGCGAGGTCGGCGATGGTGACGTCCTCGGTCTCGCCGGAGCGGTGGGACATCATGCACTTGAAGCCGTTGCGCTGGGCCATCTCGACGGCGTCCAGCGTCTCGGTCAGCGAGCCGATCTGGTTCACCTTGACGAGCAGGGCGTTCGCGGAGCCCTCCTCGATGCCGCGGGCGAGGCGCTCCGGGTTGGTGACGAAGAGGTCGTCGCCGACGATCTGGACCTTGTCGCCGAGCTTCTCGGTGATGACGTTCCAGCCGGCCCAGTCGTCCTCGTACAGCGGGTCCTCGATGGAGACGAGCGGGTACGAGGCCACGAGCTCCTCGTAGTACTCGGTCATCTCGGCGGCCGAGCGCTCCTTGCCCTCGAACTGGTACTTGCCGTCCTTGTAGAACTCGGAGGCGGCGACGTCGAGGGCGAGGGCGATCTGCTGGCCGGGAACGTAACCGGCCTCCTTGATCGCTTCGAGGATGAGGTCGAGCGCGGCGCGGTTCGACTCCAGGTTCGGCGCGAAGCCGCCCTCGTCGCCGAGGCCGGTGGACAGGCCCTTGGTCTTCAGCACCTTCTTGAGGGTGTGGTAGACCTCGGCGCCCCAGCGCAGCGCCTCGGAGAAGGACTCCGCGCCGATCGGGGCGATCATGAACTCCTGGATGTCGACGTTGGAGTCGGCGTGCGACCCACCGTTGAGGATGTTCATCATCGGGACCGGCAGCAGGTGCGCGTTCGGGCCGCCCAGGTAGCGGAACAGCGGCAGGTCGCTGGCCTCGGAGGCGGCGTGCGCGACGGCGAGGGAGACGCCGAGGATGGCGTTGGCGCCCAGCGAGCCCTTGTTGTCCGTGGCGTCCAGGTCGATCATCGCCTGGTCGATCAGCCGCTGCTCGGTGGCGTCGTAGCCGACGAGCTCCGGGCCGATCTGCTCGATGACGGCGAGGACGGCCTTCTCGACACCCTTGCCGAGGTAGCGGTTGGCGTCTCCGTCACGGAGCTCAACAGCCTCGAAGGCACCGGTGGAGGCGCCGGACGGAACGGCGGCACGACCCGTGCTGCCGTCGTCGAGGCCGACCTCGACCTCGACCGTGGGGTTGCCTCGGGAGTCCAGGATTTCCCGGGCTACGACGACGTCGATGGACGGCACGAGCATCTCCTTATGGGATGTGACGCGGGATACGCCGGGCCGCGGGGGCCCGGTTGTTTACAGAGCGGTGATGACTCCGCGACATGAGCCTAACCGCCCCGGGGGGATTGGCCGGCCTCCCGGCCACCCCGTGGACGGAACTGAGGGTAAACATTGTTCCTTCTGGGAACAAAAAGCCCCGCTCCGGTGCGTACGGGGGAACACGCACCGGAGCGGGGAGCCCGTTGGGGGACGGGGGGTGGCCCTCACGTGGCCTCCACTATGGAGACCACGGATGGGGATGGGCCGTGGTTCAGCTGTGAGCCTGTTGTCAGTTCTGCCGGCTCTGTCAGCTGAGGTGCAGCTGCTGGCCCGGGAAGATGAAGTCGGCGTCGTCGACGATGTCGTCGTTCAGCTTGAACAGCTTCTGCCAGCCGCCCTTGACGTTCTCCTTGGCGGCGATCTCGCTGAGGGTGTCGCCCTTGACGACCTTGTACTCGCCGTCGCCCTTCTTGACCTTCTTGCCGGTCGGGGTCTTGACGGTCTTCTGCTTCGCGGCCGGACGCTCCTGGGAGCGCGAGGAACGCTCCTCCGAGGACTGCGTGTTCTGCTGCGGCTGCGACTGCGTGGAGCTCTGACCGGAGCCCGAGTTCGAGGAACCGGAGCCGGAGGAGGCCGCGCCACCGTTGTACGAGGCGCCGGACAGGCCCACGCCACAGCTCGGCCAGGCACCCTTGCCCTGGCCCGCGAGGACCTTCTCGGCGATGGCTATCTGCTGGGACTTGGAGGCCTGGTTGGCCGTGGAGGCGTACTGCGTGCCGCCGTACGCGGCCCAGGTGGAGGCTGAGAACTGCAGGCCGCCGTAGTAGCCGTTGCCGGTATTGATGGACCAGTTGCCGCCGGACTCGCACTGGGCGACGGTGTCCCACTCGGAGGCGGTGGCGGCGGAGGCTCCCGTGGCGCCCATCAGCGGGACGGCCACAGCGGCGGTGGTGACACCGGCGAGCGTGGCGATACGGGTGGCCTTGGACGGGCGGCGGTGCTTGCCCTTGCCGGAAAGCAGCATGAAGTGATCCCCTCACCGACGCCTGCGAGGTGAGCTGTCGGGTTCGGGCCGAGTGAGTTGCCCGGCCGCGTGACGTTGTCACGCGGCTTAACCCCAAGCCGTACCTGGCCTCAACGACCGGGTCCGGCACTTACCTTGGGTCCCCCGCTCCTGCCTACGGCGCTTTACGCGACGACTGTTCCCGTACGGCCGTTGGCAGGATTCGGCGTGCGACCGTCGGGGCTCACCAGTGGCGAGCGGTCACGACCGTAGACACGCGATCCGCCGAATTTCAAAGACGATCAGGGTCCTTGAGATCCATCTCTCATTTTCACCAAACGGGACATTCGCCGCGAACTACCGCTGCTTTTCGCCCGATTCGGCGGCTTGGTCGCCGATGACCCGTCCGTCACTCGCTGTCGAGTTCGAGGCTCTGACCGGGAACGATGAGATCCGGATCGGCGCCGACGGACGCCTTGTTCGCGGCGTAGAGCTCGCGCCATCCGCCGTTGACCCCAAGGGAGTCGGCGATCTCCCAGAGACTGTCTCCGGCACGGACGATGTACGAGCCGTCGGCGGCTTCACGCGAGGCGCTGTCATCGCGCGAGGCATGCCGGCCGGACGAGTCGTCCGTACGGGATCCGGTGGCGTTCTCGTCGGCGCTGCCGCCGCGGTGACGGCCGGAGGTCGCGCCGTCGTCCGCGCCGCTGTCGGCCCCCGTGTCCGTGCCGGTCGAAGCGTCGCCGTTCTGGGCCGACTTGTCCGAGTCGTCACTCTTCGCCGTGCCTGTCGCGTCGGTCGTGCCCGTCGCGTCGCCTGTGGAAGAGCTGTCCGAAGACTGTGAGTCGCCACTGGTGTCGCTGTCGGGTGCACTCGTGGCGTCGCCACCGGTGGACGAGTCGGACTTGTCCGGCTCACCCGATCCAGCCGAGTCGCCTGACTTCGTGTCATTTCCGCCGGTTTCACCCGATGTCGTGCCCGAGTCGGTCGACGGGGAGGCGGAGTCGTCCAGGACACCCGTGTCGACATCGGCCGACTCGGAGTCCTGCGACAGGCCCGCGACGAGACTGCAGGTCGCCCAGGCGCTCGTACCCTTGCCCGCGAGGACCTTCTCGGCGACGGCTATCTGCTGCGAACGGCTGGCCTGGTCGGCACTCGGCGCGTAGTCCAGGCCGCCGAACTGCTCCCAGGTCTCCTGGGTCATCTGGAGTCCGCCGTAGTACCCGTTGCCGGAGTTGGCGCTCCACGAGCCGCCGCTCTCGCAGTCCGCGACCGCGTCCCAGGTCGTACCGCTGGCGGCGCTCGCGCCGGTCGCGCCGAGCAGGGGGATGGCGATGGCCGATCCGGTCACACCCGCCGCGACGAGAAGAGCCGGAGCCTGACGGGGGCGACGGTGACGACCGTTCCCGGAGAGCATGCGGTTGCCTTTCGCGTGACAGCAAGGGATTCGACACAGCGGGGAACCGGGCGCAGCAGGGGACTGCGCACAACGGAGAACCGCGCTTGTGACTCCTGCGGCTGATGGGACCGGCCGCATTGGTGGGGAAGGTATAGGCATTCGAACTCTTGTCACAAGTCGATGCAGGGGAGATCACGTGAAAGTCACAAAGTTGAGGGACCGTCAGTTCTGACCTGCGGTGACGCGCACTGACCGGCCGTAGCGAAACGCCCCCGCAACGTGCGCGGCCCGCGCGTGACGTGTGTTTCACGTCACCCCAAATCGGCCGAATTCACCGCGAGTTGCGGGTCTCGGCAGGGCTCCCCGGTACCGTCACCCCGTGAACGCCCCACAGATCGAACCGGAACTCTTCACCTGGGAGTTCGCCACCGACCCGTACCCCGCCTACGCGTGGCTCCGCGAGCATGCGCCCGTGCACCGCACCACGCTCCCCAGCGGCGTCGAGGCGTGGCTCGTGACCCGGTACGCGGACGCCAAGCAGGCACTCGCCGACCCGCGACTCTCCAAGAATCCCGTGCACCACTCCAAGGACGCCCACGGCAAGAGCAAGACGGGCATCCCCGGTGAGCGCGGCGCCAACCTCATGACCCATCTGCTCAACATCGACCCGCCGGACCACACCCGGCTGCGCCGGCTCGTCTCGAAGGCGTTCACACCCCGTCGCGTGGCCGAGTTCGCGCCCCGCGTCCAGGAACTGACCGACCAGCTCATCGACCGCTTCGCGCACACCGGAAGCGCCGACCTCATCCACGAGTTCGCGTTCCCCCTCCCCATCTACGCCATCTGCGACCTGCTCGGCGTCCCCAGCGAGGACCAGGACGACTTCCGGGACTGGGCGGGGATGATGATCCGGCACGGCGGCGGGCCGCGCGGCGGAGTCGCCCGGTCCGTGAAGAAGATGCGGGGCTACCTCGCCGAACTGATCCACCGCAAACGGGAGGCGCTCCCGGACCACCCCGGCCCCGGCGAGGACCTCATCTCCGGGCTCATCCGCGCCTCCGACCACGGCGAGCACCTCACCGAGAACGAAGCCGCGGCCATGTGCTTCGTACTGCTCTTCGCCGGTTTCGAGACGACCATCAATCTCATCGGCAACGGCACGTACGCACTGCTCCGCAATCCGAAGCAGCGGGCGCAGCTGCAGAGTTCGATCGAGCGGGGCGAACACGAACTGCTCGACACCGGTATCGAAGAGCTTCTCCGTTACGACGGCCCGGTCGAGCTGGCCACCTGGCGCTACGCGACCGAGCCTCTCCAGGTCGGCGGACAGGGCATCGCCTCCGGTGACCCCGTCCTCGTGGTGCTCGCCGCCGCCGACCGTGATCCCGCCCGTTTCGACGAGCCGGACACCCTCGACCTGTCCCGCCGGGACAACCAGCACCTCGGCTACGGACACGGCATCCACTACTGCCTCGGCGCCCCGCTCGCCCGTCTCGAAGGCCGCACCGCGCTGGCCACCCTGCTGCGCCGACTGCCCGATCTCCAACTCGCCGCCGATCCCGCGGACCTGCGCTGGCGGGGCGGCCTGATCATGCGCGGGCTGCGGAACCTCCCGGTGGAGTTCACGGCCACCTGACAGGTGAGGGCGAGCTGATCAGAGGTCGCCTCATGTCGCCTCATCTTGATCATCGCCCGAGGCGGGATGCTTCCCGCTGCCGCAGCGCCGCCCGCGCCCGACTGACCCAACTGGCTAGCTCTCGCTCGCCCTTATCGCGTCCCGGTACGCCCGCGCCGCCGCCCGCAGCGCCGCTTCCGGGTCCACGCCCTCCGCCTCGGCGCGTACGGCCATCGCCAGCAGTTCGTAACCGACGCCCTCGCCCTGCGGCGGCGGTACCTCAAGGCCCGCCGTGCGCGCCCGGGATGCCAGCTTGGCGGCGAGCGCGAGGCCGGGCTGGCCGAGGGGGACGCCTTCCGTCACGGACGTCCGCTGCTTCTCCACGGCCTTGGTTCGCAGCCAGTGCTCCTTGACCTCCTCGGGCGTCGAGGCGGTCTCGTCCCCGAAGACGTGCGGGTGGCGGTGGATCAGCTTGGTGACGATGCCGCCGGCCACGTCGTCGATCGAGAAGGGCTCGTCTTCATCCTCTTCGGCGATCCGGGCGTGGAAGACGACCTGGAGCAGCACGTCGCCGAGTTCCTCGCGCAGCTCGTGCCGGTCGCCCTCCTCGATCGCCTCGACCAGTTCGTACGCCTCCTCGATGCCGTACTTCGCCAGGCCCTTGTGGGTCTGCTGGGACGACCAGGGGCATTCGGCGCGGATGCGGTCCATGACCTGGACGAGGTCGAGGAGGCGGGCGCCTGGGAGGTCGTACGACGCCGGGAGCAGTTCGAGGTCGGGCATCTGTACGCGGCCGGAGCCGGCCAGCCGGGCCAGGCCGTCGGTGAGGCGCGGCTCGCCCTCGCCGGTGGCGACGACGGTCACCGTGCGGCCGCCGGCGCAGGCGTCGACCAGCTCCTCGGCGCTCGGTGCGCTCTCGTCGACCGGGACGCCCGCCTCGCGCAGGTACGGCAGCTGGGGGTGGGTGCCGTCCGCGCACAGGACTCGGTCGGCGGCGTGCAGTGCCTGCCAGGCGGGCCAGGACAGGAGTCCGGGCGCGACTCGGTGGCTGGTGGTGAGCAGGACGATGCGCCCCGGGCTGGATGCGTTCACACACCGAACGTAACCCACGCCACTGACACCAAGGTCACGCACCCGACGAGGTCACGCGCCGAACGAGGTCGCCGTGATCACCACAGCCACCGCAGCCACCGCGGCCACCGCGGTCACCCGCCGTCCGGAGGGGAGGCGAGTGCTACGCCGTCTCCTGGCTCCCGGCCGGCGTGACCTCGCGCAGCCACGGGAGTTTCGTGTCGACGCGGCTGCTCTTCTCGACGTCCCAGCTGCCGTAGCGGGGGTTCAGGTCGACGCCCATCTTCTTGGAGGCGTCGGACAGCGCCTTCCAGAAGGCGGGCTGGTCGGTGGCCGTGCCGAGCGCGGCGGCCAGCTTCTGGGCCTCGATCTGGATGCGGAGGTTGTCGTCGAGGCGTTCGGGCGCGATGCCGTACTGCTGCAGCCAGGCCACCTCCAGCGACTTCGCGTCGCCCGCCTGCTCCTCCAGGCCGGCCCGGGTGCGCTGGACCTCCTTGCGGGAGACGGTGACGCCCGCGTCCTGCGCGGCCCGGTGCAGCACGCGGTCCAGGACCATGCTGTGCAGGGTGTCGCGGGTGAGGCCGCCGGACTTGGAGATGGCCTGCTCGTACTGCGCTTCGCCGGTGGTGGCGGCCCGCTGGGCGGTCCGCACCTCGTTCACCCGGTTCTCCAGCTGGGAGACCGTGATGCGGTCGCCGTCGACGACGGCCGCGGCACCTGGATGCGCGTCGTTCCCGCAGGCGGTGAGGAGAGGGGCCGCGGTGACGATCGCGGCGGAGAGGAGGAGCGCGGTGCGACGGCGGCGGTGCAAGGAGGACCTCCTGTGGGAGCTTGTGCGGCGATGCACAAAGTCTTGCGGTGATCGATGGTAGGCAGGGGACCGGCTCTCGGCCACCCATTCGACCCAACGATTCGCCAAGAGTTCCGTACTGCCCCGACGCGACTAGCCCCGCACTTGGCCCAGCCACGCCAGGGTGCGGCGGATCTCGTCGACCAGTGGGTGGCCGGGGCCGCGCAGCCGTTCGGCGTCGTACTGGAGCCGGGCCAGCGTGTCGTGGGCGGCGGCGCGGTCGCCGAGGGCGAGCAGCAGGTGGCCGATGCGGCGGCGGACCTCGAAGGAGAGCTCGGCGTCCTGGGCGACGTACTGGTTCTCGTAGTACGGCAGCAGTGCGCGGTACTCGGCGAGCGCGGCCGCGGTTTCGCCGAGCGATTCCAGGCACTGGGCGGCCTCGTAGCGGAAGCGCAGGGACTGCGGGTCGGCGTGGCCGGCCTCGGCGGCGCGCTCGTCGGCGAGGCGGCGCAGCTCGGGCAGGGCGCGGCGGTACTGGCCGTCGTCCATCAGCGTGGCCGCGTATTGCTTGCGCAGGGTGCGGACGACGGGTGAGTGCTCGCCGTGCTGGGCGGCGGCGGCCGGCAGGATCGCGCCGAGGATGTCGACGGCCTGTGTGATGCGGCCCTCGCCGAGGAGGCGCTTGACCTCGTCGACGGCGCCCGCGACATCGGGTTTCTCGTCGACGGGGGCGGCCTGCGGCTGCGATGCGGGGGTGCGGGCCCGGTCGGGCCAGGGGGCGTGCGGGCGCAGGAAGGGGCGCGCCGGGTCGAGGGGGCCGCCGGACGGGATGCCGCGCGCGGGCAGCAGCGGGAGCAGTTCCTCGTACGTCTCCTGTGCGGAGGCCGGGCGGTGCTGCGGGTCCTTGGAGAGCAGGCGCAGTACGAGGGCCTCCAGCGCGTCCGGGACTTCGGGGCGCAGGCGGCGGACCGGGACGGGTGCCTCGTAGAGGTGGCGGTGCAGTACGCCGAGGGCGGTCGAGCCCGCGAACGGCACGTCACCGCTGAGGAGTTCGTGCATCAGCACCCCGAGCGCGTACAGGTCGGTGTACGGGCCGACCGCGCCACCCATGGCCTGCTCGGGCGCCATGTAGGCGGGGCTGCCGATGGGTGAGCCGGTGTGGGTGAGGCGTGTGGTGTCGGAGTCCATCACCGAGGCGACGCCCAGGTCCAGGACGGTGACCGTGCCGTCCTGCTTGACCATCACGTTCCGCGGTTTGAGGTCGCGGTGGACGATCGGCACGGCGTGCACCGCGGACAGTACGGCGCACAGCTGGGCGGCGACCGCGACGGTCCACTGCCAGGGGTACGGGTCGTGTTCGGCGAGGTGGTCGGAGAGGTCGGCCCCGTCGATGTACTGCATGACGAGGAACAGTTCCTCGCCCTCGCTGCCCGCGTCGTGGACGGTGACCAGGCCGGGGTGGTCGACCTGGGCGGTGACGCGGCACTCGCGGACGAAGCGGCGGCGCAGTTCGTCGGCCTCCTGGCCGGCGACCTTGTCGGGGCGCAGCAGCTTGACGGCGACGCGCCGGTCCAGGCGCTTGTCGTACGCCGTCCACACCTGGCCCATGCCGCCCTGTCCGATGAGCGTGGACAGTTCGTAGCGGTCGGTGATCACGCGTCCCGGCGCCGCGGTCATCTGCCGTCCTCGCTCTTGCCGTTCGCACCGTTATCACCGTTCTTGCGCAGATAGTCGCTCAGCTCGTCGAGCTCGGCGCGTACCTGGTCGATGCGGGCCGGCCCGGGGCGCTGCGGCTGCGCGGGCGGCTGCGGAACGGGGTTGTGGGGCACGGGAGTCTGGGGCATCGGAGCCTGCGGCGGCTGCGGCTGCTGCATGTGCGGGAGCGTGGCCGCGTACGGGGCGGCGGGCTGCGGATAGCCGTATCCGGTCTGGGTCACCCCGGGCGGTGCGTAGACCGGGAACGGGGGCCGCGGCTGGTGGTGCCGGACGTCCACGATCAGGAAGTACGTGGCGCTGCACGCGCCGAGCAGCATCACACAGCCCAGTGCGACATCGGTTCTGGGGTCGGCCTCCGGCAGTGAGCCGATCACGGCAAAACAGGTGATCGACAGGGGCAGGCTCAGCCAGGCCAGCGCCCAGTCCAGCCCCCTGCCGCGCAGCACGGCCACGCGGAACAGCGGAACGCAGGCGAGTATGCCGCACGTCAGGAAACCGACGGCGGCGAACAGCACACGGAGGCTGATGACGGTAGCCGTGCTGCTGGGAGGCGGCGCCGCGCCGTGGCCGTACATGACTGCTCCTGGTGGCCGGATGTGGACGGACGTACGAGATCGGAGTCCGAGCGTATAGGCCGACAAGGACAACAGGTCCCGGGTTGTACCGAACCGTTGTCGTGCTGGTCACCGGCGCTGTACCGGAGGGGCTCAGTCCGGTGCGACCGTGCCGTCCGTCAGGCCGTCGTACATGCCGCGCACCAGCTGCTCGCCGAGGCGCCCGGCGAGCCGCAGCGCCTCCTCGAACTCGGCGAGCGCGCGGAACCGTTCGCCGTATCCGCGCTGCTGCTCCAGCGGCAGCCGGGGCAGCTGGAGGCGCCGTACGTCGAGCCGGGTCGCGGTGGACGCGTAGCTGCTGGCCTGGCGGTTGTTGG
The DNA here is from genome assembly GCF_040654355.1 of Streptomyces sp. NPDC050704. Lineage (NCBI taxonomy): Bacteria > Bacillati > Actinomycetota > Actinomycetes > Kitasatosporales > Streptomycetaceae > Streptomyces > Streptomyces sp. NPDC050704. Next base: position 101,792 of record NZ_JBFAHW010000025.1, read on the forward strand.
CGGTGCCGCGCAGGAAACCGGCGAGGAACCACGGGTCGAGCGCGGCCGGGTCGGGGCGCAGCAGCGCGAGGTTGCGGCCGAGGGCGGCGCCGGCGGTCGCGTCGTCGACCACGCGCGCGATGGAGCCGCCGCCCAGTACGGGGACGACGACATCGCCGGGCTCGGTGAGGACGGGTTCCTCGTCGCTCTCGGGCAGCGTGCCGGAGGGGGCGGTTCCGGCGAGGACGTCGTGGTCGGTGAGGACGGGCACGCGCGCGTGGCCGCCGTTTCCGCCCGTACGCAGCAACAGTGCGCCCCCGCGCGCGAGTTCGCCGATCGTGGTGAGCGGCCAGCGGACGGGCTGCCGTGGATCGACGGCGGGCGGGGTGAGGTCGCCCGTCAGGCGGAGGCTCTCGCCGAGGCTGTCGCGGACGCTCGCGAGCCGCTCGGCACCGCCGGCGGCCGCGGCGGGCGGCAGATGGCGGGCGGGGGCCAGGTCGACGTCGTCGTCGAGGAGTTCGATGACCGGCACCGAGCGGCTGAGACCGGGCTGTGCCCGCGCGGTCCCGGTGCGGTCGAAGGGGCGCCAGGAGTCGAGGACCGCGGTGCGCACGGCCTGCCAGTCGAGGCCGCCGCGGCTGTCCGCGGTGAACGCGCCGGTGTCGGCGAGCAGCACCTCGGGCTGCGTGGGATGGGCCGTGGCGGCGGGCTTGCGCAGCACCCACAGGTGCAGGGGGAGGTTGTACGGGGGTGCCGCGCCCGGCGGGAGGGCGATCACGGCACGCAGGGCGCCGCGGCGCAGCAGGTCGGCGCGGATGCGGCGGCCCGAGCGGCGGGAGGCGGCGGCGGGCGGCATCAGGAGGACGGCGATACCGCCTTCCCTGAGGCGGGCCAACGCGTGCTGGACCCAGGCCAGTTCGGACTCGGTGCGGGCCGGGAAGCCGTACTCCCAGCGGCCGTCGTAGGCGAGCTCGTCGTAGCCCCAGTTGCGTTCGTTGAACGGCGGGTGGCACAGCACGGCGTCGGCCCTGAGGCTGTCGTACGTGTCGGCGCGCAGGCTGTCGGCGGCGGCGGTGCGCACGGTGGCCTTCGCGTGGAGGGCCAGGCGCAGGGCCGTGAGGGCGGCCGGTTCGGGGGCGCTGTCCTGGCCGTAGAGGTGCTGGTCCTTCGTGGCCTTCGTGTCCTGCGCGGCGGCCACGGCGCGCAGCAGGGCGCCGGTGCCGCACGCCGGGTCGAGAACGGTCTGCGCCGGTCCTGCGAGGTCGGCCATGAGGGCGGCCAGGCCGGTCGGGGTGAGCGTGTACTGGCGCGGGTTGGCGTCGAGATGCCGGCCGAGCAGGAACTCGTACGTCTGCCGGGCGCCCAGTTCGGCCGCCAGCTCGGCGGCGCCGCGCAACAGGGGGACGGACGGGAGCAGTTGGGCGGTGGTCGGTGAGTCCACGGCCCGCTTGCGGACCAGGCCGAAGCGCGGGGTGATGACCTGGTCGAGGGAGGTGGGCAGCAGTTCGGCCAGCCGGGTGTCGGAGCCGGCGCTCAACTCCAGCCAGACCGGGGGGCGGTCGTGGATGAGCAGAAGCGCGCAGCCGACGTGGACGAGGGCGGTGACCGGGCCCTCCGGGTGACCGGCGGCCTGCTGCCAGACGCGCTCGCGCAGGGGGACCTCGGCCAGCTTGCCCTGGGCGCGCAGCCACTCCTCGACCTCGGTGAGCGCGAAGGAGGGGCTGGTCTCGGTGCCGCCGACGGGTCTGGGGAAGTCGGCGTGGCGGCGGCGCCAGTTGCTGACGGCGGCGCGGCCGACTCCGGCGAGCCGGGCGATGCCGGCCGCGGTGACCTCTGAGACCTCTGACGCGTTGTCCTGCACCCGCCGGGCTCCCCTCGTCTTGGTGTGTGACGCCGAGCATACCGACGCACGCAAGACTCATCCGTTCACGCCGTGTACACACTCATCCTCGTGAATCGTGTTGACTCGGTTCACAGCCTCTGTTCTGATTGACCCATCGGGTGAGCGGCCGCCGAAGAAGAGGTGGCCGCCTCCTTGGGGGAGGGGTCTGTCATGGGAGCAAAGGGCAGGATCGCGATGGGGGTCGTCGTGAGCGTCGTCGTCATCGGCGCGGTGTCGGCGAACGCGGGCGACAACGGGGACGGCGGTTCCGGTGGTTCCGGCGGCAGCGGCAAGGGCTCCGCCGCTGCCGCCGAGCGCGACTCCGGCAAGAAGACGGACACCAACGCGGACACCAAGACGGACACCAAGTCGGACAAGGCCGAGCCGAAAGCCGCGTTCGAGGGCGACGGCGACTTCGAGGTCGGCACGGACGTCAAGCCCGGGACCTACCGGACCACGGGCAACACCGACGGCCTCTGCTACTGGGAACGCGCCAAGGACGCCTCGGGCGAACTGGACTCGCTCCTCGCCAACGACAACGTCAGCGGCACCAGCTACGTGACGATCCTGGCGACCGACAAGCTCTTCAAGTCGAGCGGCTGCCAGGACTGGGAGGCCGTCGCGGCGAAGGCGTCCGGCACACCGGCCACGCGGATCAAGGGCAACGGCGGGATGCACAGAGTCGGCTCCGACCTCGCTCCGGGCACCTACAGGTCCACCGGCAACACCGACGACCTCTGCTACTGGGAGCGCACCAAGGACGCCTCGCACTCCTTGGACTCGGTCATCGCGAACCACAACGTGAGCGGCACGGCCGTCGTCACCGTCGCGGCCGGCGACGCGTACTTCAAGACCTCGGGCTGCCAGGACTGGAAGAGGACGGGCTGACGCCCGCCCGTCTTCCCCACTCCTCACCCCCTCCCCCACCCCTCACCTCGGGCCCATCCCCACTCGCACTCCGGGCCCTCACTCCGCTCGTCTCCACCTCGGCACTCCGAACTCCAAGGATCTGTCATGCGTCGTACCGCACTTGCCGCCCTCTGCCTCGCCGCCGCGGCCACCGTCTCGCTCACCGGCTGTCTGCCCGGCGAGGACAAGGCCGACAGCGAACCGAAGGGCCCGTTCGCCGGCCTGACCGGCGGCGAGATCGCCGACCGGGCCGTGAAAGCCACCTCCAACGCCTCGTCGCTGCGCATGAAGGGCGACATCCAGGAGGACGGCAGCCGGATCAGCCTGGACATGAAGCTCGACAAGAAGGGCGAGTGCGCCGGAACGATGAGCGAGAACGGCCAGGGCAAGGCCGACCTCCTCAAGACCGGCGACACCCTGTACATGAAGTACGACGAGAAGTTCCTGCGTGCCCAGGGCAAGGCCGAGGGCGATTCCGAGGCCGACACCGACGGAGTGGTGGAGGTGCTGGCCGGCAAGTGGACCAAGATGGCCGCGACCGGCGCGGACGCCAAGGAGCTGGCGGGCTTCTGCGACCTCGACTCCGTGGTCTCCGAGTTCCAGGAGGGCAGCACCGCCGCGACGAGAGGCAGGACGACCACGGTCGACGGCACCCCGGCGATCGTCCTGCGCGAAAAGGACGGCAAGGACGTGTACACGCTGTACGTCGCCACCGAGGGCAAGCCCTACCTGCTGAAGGTCGTCAGCGACTCCGCCAAGGACCCGGGCACCGTCACCTTCAGCGACTTCGACAAGCCGGTCCCGACCGAGGCGCCCAGGGGCAAGGTCATCGACTTGGACGCGATGGGCGGCTGACGGGGCCTGCCCCACAGGGCCGTCCAGGGGCCCGCCTCACTGAGCCCGCCCAGGGCCCGCCTCACAGGGCCTGCTCGACAAGAGCAGGCCTCAAAGGGCGTGCCGCACCCACACGTTGGGCTCGACGTACACCGCGTATCCGCGTCGCGGTTCGCAGTGCACCGGCACCAGCGCTCCGGACACCTCGACCTGACCCTCCGCGTCGAACGGCAGCCCCGTCCACCCCCGCCACTCGTCGAGCGACGCCACCACGGTCATCGACGCCGGCGCCACCGCCTCGATGCTCGCGCCCGCCCGGACGTGGACCCGCAGCCACGGGTCGTACGGCAGCCCGTCGTCGCGCGTCCGGAACGCGTACTCCTCCATCGCCGTACGCGGCTCCAGGTGCTTGGCGCTCGGGCGCACCGGAGCGACCACCTCGTCGAAGCCGTGCGCGCGGGCGTTGTCGCGCATCGCCGAGAGCATCCGGCCGGACAGGCCGCCGCCCTGGGCGTGCGGGGCGACCACGATCGAGATCGCGCTCACCGTGTCGGGCCGGGTGCCGCGGTGCAGGTCGGCGAACGCCCACACCAGCACCTCGTCCCAGCCCCGCACCGGCAACTCGCCCCGGCCCTCGGCCCTGAGCGCGAACGGCACGCTGTAGGCGTGGGCGACCACCTCCGCATGCTCGTCCTCGGCGAACAGCACGTACTCCGAAAGCTCGGTGGCGATCCGGTCGTAGTACGCGTCACCGGCGAGGTCGTGACGTATGAACTCGGGCCAGGTGTCGGCCATCCCGACCACCTGGTCGTACATCTCGGGACGCTCGGCGAGGCTCGACACCTTCAACTCCATGCCGCACACCGTAGGCGGCGACCCGGCCACGCGGAACCGTCTTTCAGCCCGCGTGGAACCTGTTCGGCGCCTGCGTCGGGTTGCCGCCCGAGGGGAGCCGCTGTTCCGGACAGCCGGACAGCACCCGCTTCATCGCGGCCTTCTCCGCCTCGGTGACCCACAGCCCGTACTTCTTCTTCACGGCCACCTGCCGGGCCACGTACGTACAGCGGTACGCCTTGTGGGGCGGGAGCCAGGTCGCCGTGTCTCCGTCGCCCTTGCTGCGGTTGCGTCCTGCGTCGACGGCGAGGAGGTTCAGCGGATCGTTGGCCAGCGCTATGCGCTTACTGGCCTCCCACTGCTGGGCGCCCTTCTGCCAGGCGTCCGACAGCGCGATGATGTGGTCTATGTCGACCTCGCTGCGACCGCCTCGTACGAAGGTCACGTCCTTGTTGGTGTACGGGTCCGGGTCGAGCGTCCCGGACCGCACCTCGCAGTCGCCGTCACTGAACTTCACCCCCTTCAAGTCCCGTTTGAGTATGTCGTCGCGGGTGTCGCAGCCGTTCGAATCGGTGTCGGCCCAGGGGCTGCCGAACTTGTCCCGGTCGTAGCCCGTCTTGGGTGCCCTGCCCTTGACGGTCAGTGAGTCGACCGCGGTGAGGGCTGCGCCGCCCGTGCCCGCCGTCTCCCCGGGTCGGGCCGAAGGTCCGGCCGAACCCGTCGTCTCAGCGGTGCAGCCGGTCACGGCGAGCAGCAGGACCGCGCCGCCGGCGACCCTGGTCCAGAGCGTCACGGCACTCCCTCCCCTTGCCTACCCATGTCCGCCCTGAGCGGGCGGTGTTCCTGGTTCTCACCGTACTGGCCAGGGGGGAGGGGCCATTACAGACTTCAAGGGCCTTCGGGGGACTTCACCGGGCAAGTGGTGCACACCGGCATGCGTGGGCGGTGGCGCACTCGGCGTGAGTTCGGCGTGGGGGTGAACGGGTTCGTCACACCTTCCCGATCCCCAAGGTCGTCTCCGACGGCAGCAGCCCCGATCCGAGAATCGCGACCCAGAACTCGCCCAGCAGGTCGGCGAGTCGGCCCGTGGCCGCCGGCCCCAGCGCCTGCCAGGGCGCGGCGGCCAGTTCGTCGGTGTGGTGCTCCACCTCCCGGCGGAGGGCGCGGCCCGCGTCCGTCGCGGTGCCGTCCTGGTGCAGCAGGCCTCGCCCGACGAGCCGTTCACCCGCCGCCGCCCACTCCTGCGCACTCCAGCCGCGACTCGCGAACCGCTCCACGGAAGCGGCACCTGTCGCCGCGAACGACACGAGGGACTCGACAGGGTCGAGGCCCGCGACGAGCAGCGCGGCCAGGTGGCCGTCACCGCGGTGCTCGCGCAGGATCGTCGCCGCGTGCCACACCTGCTGGTGCGGGGTTTCCGGCCAGGGCAACTCGGCGTTGGCGGCAGCCAAGGGGCGGCCCGCCGTGTTCACGGACTCGGCGGCACGGCGGGCCAGGGCGGCCGCTTCGGCGAGTTCGGGACTGGCGACGCGGTCGCCGAATATCGCTCGGTAGGCCCGGCCGATCCCCCGCTCCCGCGCCTCGACCACGGCTTCGGGACTCGTGATCCCCCACGCCGGCTCCATGTGCTCGGCGACCATGCGCGGGCTGAAGCTGTAGAAGGCGGATGCCACGCGCTCACTCCCGACGGCACCCAACGGGGCGGCCCGCAACGGGAAGTAGCTCGGCCAGCGCTCCTCGATGCCGAACCCGAGCGCGGCCACCTCCTCGAAGACCTCCGGCGCGTAGTAGAGGACCGCGTGCAGGGGTTCGAGCAGATGCCACAGCTGACGCACCCTGCCCAGCTCGACCCCACCGGCCCGCACCGCCTCGTCGACGTTTCCAGACATGACGTACCCCCTCGTCTCCGCGTCCGTTCCCACCCGCCCGCAAACTTGACACTGCCTAGATTGCCCGTCCGCGCCGAACTTGTCAATGTCTAGATTCCGCGTACGCTGCTGACCATGACGAGGAGCACCCACACGCCTCCGGCGGAGCCGCCCACCGAACGGCCTGCCGGACCACCTGCTGAGTCGGCCGAGCCCGACCGCCGCCGCACGTACCACCACGGCGACCTGCGCCGCGCGATCCTGGCCGCCGCCCTCGACGTCATCTCCGCCGAAGGCCCCTCCGCGCTGAGCCTGCGCGACCTGGCCCGCCGCGCGGGCGTCTCGCACGCGGCACCGGCCCACCACTTCAAGGACCGCACGGGACTGCTCACGGCGATCGCGGCAGAGGGTTACGAGCTACTGGCGGCCACGCTCACGGAGGCGGCGGATCTGCGGGACGCGGGCGTGCGCTACGTACGCTTCGCGCGCGAGCACCCGGCGCACTTCCAGGTGATGTTCACGCCGGAGCTGCTCCGCGGGAACGACCTGGAACTGACGACGGCCAGAACCCTCGCGGGCGAACGCCTGCGCGCCGCCGTCTCCGCCGTCCCGCCCGAGGGCCGCGGCACCGACGCCCGCCTCGCCGGCGTGGCCGCCTGGTCCCTGGCCCACGGCTTCGCCACGCTCCTGCTGAGCCACAACCTGGACGGGCCGGTGGGCGACCAGGACCCCGAGGAGGTGTTCCGCGCGCTGACCGGCATGCTCTTCCGGTCCGACTGACCCGGCAAGCCAGTGACGGCAACCCAGCAAGTCGCCGCCCCACCGGAAAACCCGCCCCTACGACCGCTGCCCCTACGACCCCAGAATCGAAGCCAGGAACTCCCCCGTCCACCCCAGCAACTCACGCCCCACCAACGGCTTCCCGCCCACCTTCGCCGTCTTCGGCCGGGGTACCAGCAGCTGGTGGGCGGCCGGCTTGATGACGGTCCCCGGGTACAGCCGCTTCAGTCGCAGTTCCTGGGACTCCCTCAACTCCGCCGGTGCGAAGCGGATGTTGTTGCCCTGGAGGACGATCTCGCCGACACCGCACGCCCGCGCGAGCATCCGCAGCCCCGCCACCAGCAGCAGGTTCTCCACCGGCTCGGGCAACTTGCCGTAGCGGTCGACGAGTTCCTCGCGTACGGCCTTGACGTCCGCCTCCGTGTTGGCGGAGGCGATGGACCGGTACGCCTGGAGGCGGAGCCGCTCGCCGGGCGCGTAGTCGTGCGGGACGTGCGCGTCGACCGGCAGCTCGATCTTGACCTCCAGCGGCGGCTCCTCCTCCACACCGCCCTCCAGGGAGGCGCGGTAGTCGGCGACCGCCTCGCCCACCATGCGTACGTACAGGTCGAAGCCCACGCCCGCGATGTGACCGGACTGCTCGCCGCCGAGGAGATTGCCCGCGCCGCGGATCTCCAGGTCCTTCATCGCCACGTACATGCCCGCGCCCATCTCGGTGTGCTGGGCGATGGTCGCGAGGCGCTCGTGGGCCGTCTCGGTCAGGGGCTTCTCCGGCGGGTACAGGAAGTAGGCGTAACCCCGCTCCCTGCTCCGGCCCACCCGGCCGCGCAGCTGGTGCAGTTGCGACAGGCCGAAGTTGTCGCCGCGCTCCACGATCAGCGTGTTCGCGTTGGCGATGTCGATGCCCGACTCCACGATCGTCGTCGACACGAGCACGTCGAACTTCTTCTCCCAGAAGTCGACGACCACCTGTTCCAGGGCCTGTTCGGACATCTGGCCGTGGGCCGTCGCGATCCGCGCCTCGGGGACGATCTCGCGCAGCCGGGACGTCGCGCGGTCGATCGACTCGACCCGGTTGTGGATGTAGAAGACCTGGCCCTCGCGGAGCAGCTCGCGGCGGATCGCCGCGCCGATCTGCTTCTCCTCGTACGGGCCGACGAAGGTCAGGACCGGGTGCCGCTCCTCGGGGGGTGTGGTGATCGTCGACATCTCGCGGATGCCTGTCACCGCCATCTCCAGCGTTCGCGGGATCGGGGTCGCCGACATCGTCAGTACGTCCACGTTGGCCCGCAGCTTCTTCAGCTGCTCCTTGTGCTCGACGCCGAACCGCTGTTCCTCGTCGACGATGACCAGGCCCAGGTCCTTGAACTTGGTCTCCGACGAGAAGAGCCGGTGCGTGCCGATGACGACGTCCACCGAGCCCTCGCGCAGCCCTTCCAGGACCGCCTTCGCCTCGGTGTCGGACTGGAAGCGCGACAAGGCCCGTACGTTCACCGGGAACTGGGAGTAGCGCTCGCCGAACGTGCCGAAGTGCTGCTGCACCAGCAGGGTGGTCGGTACGAGTACGGCGACCTGCTTGCCGTCCTGCACCGCCTTGAAGGCCGCCCTGACCGCGATCTCCGTCTTGCCGTAGCCCACGTCGCCGCAGACCAGCCGGTCCATGGGGACGGTCTTCTCCATGTCCTCCTTGACCTCGGCGATGGTGGTCAGCTGGTCGGGCGTCTCCACGTACGGGAAGGCGTCCTCCAGCTCGCGCTGCCAGGGCGTGTCGGAGCCGAAGGCGTGCCCCGGGGCCGCCATCCGGGCCGAGTACAGCTTGATCAGGTCGGCGGCGATCTCCTTGACCGCCTTCTTGGCGCGCGCCTTGGTCTTGGTCCAGTCGGCGCCGCCCAGGCGGTGCAGCGTGGGGGCCTCGCCGCCCACGTACTTGGTGATCTGCTCCAGCTGGTCGGTGGGGATGTAGAGGCGGTCGCCGGGCTGGCCGCGCTTGGCCGGCGCGTACTCCACGACCAGGTACTCGCGGGTCGCGCCCTGGACCGTGCGCTGGACCATCTCGATGTAGCGGCCGACGCCGTGCTGCTCGTGGACGATGTAGTCGCCCGTCTCCAGGGTCAGCGGGTCGATGGTCTTGCGGCGCCGGGCGGGCATCCGCACGCCGTCCTTGCCTGCGGCCTTCTGCCCGGAGAGGTCGGTCTCGGTGAGGACGGCCAGCTTCAGGGCCGTATCGACGAATCCGTAGTCGATCGAGCCGCAGGCCACGTGGACGACGGACGGGGCGATGGTGCCGAGCTCCGACTCCAAGCGGGCCGCGATGCCCTCGGTGCCGAGCACCTCGACCGTGCGGGCCGCCGGGCCGTGGGCCTCGGTGACGAACACCGTGCGCCAGCCCTCCGCGAGCCAGCCCTTGGTGTCGGCGAGGGCCTTGGCGGTGTCACCGCGGTACGTCTCCGGGGCGTGCATCCCGAGCTTCAGCGTGTCCGCGTCCAAGTCCTCGTCGGCCGCGAAGGGGGACACCGACCACCACATCATGTCGAGCTCGCGGGCCCGGTCCCGTACGTCCGCGATGCCCCACAGGGACGCCGCGTCGACGTCGATCGGCGCCTCGCCTCCACCTGCCGTCGCGGCCCAGGACGCCTGCAGGAACTCCTGGCTCGTCGCCACCAGGTCCGAGGCGCGCGTCCGCACCCGCTCCGGGTCGCAGACGACGGCCATCGAGCCCTTGGGCAGTACGTCGATGAGCAGTTCCATGTCGTCGACGAGGACGGGTGCGAGGGACTCCATGCCCTCCACCGCGATGCCCTCGGCGATCTTGCCGAGCAGCTCGCCCAGCTCGGGGTGCTCCTCCGCCAGCCGGGCCGCCCGCTCCCGTACGTCGTCGGTCAGCAGCAGTTCACGGCAGGGCGGGGCCCAGAGCCCGTGCTCGGCGACTTCGAGGGAGCGCTGGTCGGCGACCTTGAAGTAGCGGATCTCCTCGACGTCGTCGCCCCAGAACTCCACCCGGAGGGGGTGTTCCTCGGTGGGCGGGAAGACGTCCAGGATGCCGCCGCGGACGGCGAACTCGCCGCGCTTCTCGACCAGCTCGACCCGTGCGTACGCCGCCGCCGACAGGGCTTCGACGATCTGCCCGAGGTCGGTCGTCTCGCCGCTCCTCAGGGCGACCGGTTCCAGGTCGCCGAGGCCCTTGACCTGGGGCTGGAGCACGGAACGCACGGGGGCGACGACGACCTGGACCGGGCCGGTCTCCGGGTCGTCGGGACGCGGGTGCGCGAGCCGGCGCAGGACGGCGAGCCGCCGGCCCACGGTGTCGCTGCGCGGGGAGAGCCGCTCGTGGGGCAGCGTCTCCCAGGACGGGTACTCCACGATTCCGTCGGGCGGCAGCAGGGTCCTCAGCGCCGCGGCCAGGTCCTCGGCCTCCCGTCCGGTGGCCGTCACGGCCAGCACCGTACGGCCCGCCTCCCGGGCCAGCGCCGCCACCGCGAACGGCCTGGCCGCGGGCGGGCCCACCAGGTCGACGTGCATACGGCTGCCGTCACCGGCGGCCTTCACCGCTTCGGTGAGTGCGGCGTCCTTGACGACGGCGTCGAGCAGACCGTGCAGGCTCATGAAGAGGTTTCCGTCCGAGAATCAGAGCAGTGGGCAACGCGAAGGGCCCGACACGTCGTACGGGCCGGGGGTCTCCAGCGTACGACGACGCGGCGCGGGCCGGGCGGTCGTGGGTCATCCGGCGCCGGGGTGGGCGTCCCTGGGGGCTCCGCCCCCAGACCCCCGCAGTTGACTCAGCCGGTGTTCGCCAGTGCCGGGGGCTGACTGATGTTCGTTTTGGCTGTGGCCTGCTGGCGGTAGCGGCCGGGGGGTACTCCGCGGGCGCGGACGAAGGCCCGTGAGAACGCCGCCTGGGAGGTGTAGCCGGCGGTGCGGGCGATGTCGTCGATCGCGATGCTGGTCGTGCGCAGCCGTTGTGCTGCTACTTCCATGCGCCATGACGTCAGGTATGCGGCCGGTGTGGTGCCCACCAGCTGGGTGAATCGGCGGGCGAGTGTGGCGCGGGAGAGCCCGGCCTCCCGGGCCAGTGAGCCGACGGTCCAGTCGAGGTGGGGGCGGGCGTGGACGACGGCCAGGACGTTGGCGATGTCGGGGTCGCGCAGGGCGGTGAGCCAGGAGGCCTGGGGGTCGGAGCAGCCGAGGATCCACACGCGCATGACGTGGATGAGGAGCACGTCCACGAGGCGGTCGGCAGCCAGGCTGGATCCGAGCCCGGCACGGTCGAGCTCGCGTGAGAGCAGACGGACCACGTCGTGCAGTTCGTCGTGTCCGGGGCTGTCGGCGGACGCGACGAGAACCGGGGGCAGAAGTCCGGTCAGCGGGTGCGCGAGTTCGGGATCGAAGTCGAAGGAGCCGCTGAGGAATCGGGTGCATCCGCCGGTGCCTTCGATGACCACTTCACCCGGGGCGCACGCATCGAGGCGGCGTACGGGTGCGGAGGGGTCGCTGGCCAGGGCGTGGTAGCGGTGCCGTGGCAGGACCACGACGTCGCCGGCGACGAGCTGACGGGGATCCTCATCCTCGATCAGCAGCCAGCAGGCACCGCTGACGATGGCGTGGAACGTCGTCCCGCCGTCGAGCCCGGGAGGTGTTCCAAGCCCCCACGGGGCGTGGGCGCTGCCCCAGGCCAGCAGCGTTCCGCCGGCCCGGCTGGTCGACAAGACATCTGCAAGTGCATCCATGAGGTCATACTAACTCTGCGCCGCCGATTGAGACATATAGTCAAAGTATTGCGTCAAAGTGTCATTGAAAGGCGCATGACGGAGACGTAAAGTCATTCGCGTGACAGTTCAAATGATAGCCCTGGCCAAGATCAACGACCCTGCGGGTCTGCAGGAGTACAGGGAAAACGTCGGTGCCGTGCTGGAGAAGTACGGCGCGCGGCGCAGCTTCGCCGCTCCGGTCAGCAAGGTCCTCGAGGGCGGCCCGGTGGACGCCGTCGCCCTGCTCACCTTCCCGGACGCCGACGCCGTCGACCGGTTCTACAACTCGGAGGAGTACCTTCGAACGGCGTGAGAGAGCCGACGGATGCAACGTCGGGGCCTTTGCCGCCCCGCCTGTGCCAGGTGGTACGGGCTGACGTCGCGCCGTTCGGCAGTCCGGGCCGTGCGGCGGGTCGGGCGCCTCGTCATCCACGACCATGATCGTTCGACCACCCGGCGGCGGGGAAGGACGACGAAGCCCTTCACGTCCGGCGGGCGACGCACCGTTTTGATCGTGCTGTCGAGGTAGGTCTTGGCCCAGGTCACGAGCTTTCCGGCGTACGCGGAATCGGCCCGGACGATGGAGATCTCGGGGTGCGTGAGCGCGAGACGGAACAGCAGCTCCTTGGCCGCGTCACGGTCACTCGTGTTGGCGGCGGTGACCATGACCAGCAGTGATGTTCTGTGAGTCGACGATCGCGGACGCCGCGCGGGGTGTCATCCCGCCGGCGCGGCGGAACTGGTCGCGGATGACGCCGATGACCCCGGCGGCGGCGAGCAGCGTCGCGGTGACCGCCCACGCGGTGTCCGACGCCGGGGCGTCCAGAAGCCTCGGCAGCTCCGGGACGGTCGGCAAGGACACCAGGGTCTGCATCAGCGAGATCACGATTCCGACGAAGGCCAGCACCGCAACCACAGCGTTCGGCCGGGCCCGGAGGACCTCGCGACGGCCACGCCCGAGCGTCCGGCCCTTCACCCCAACATTCCCCCAACATCGAACAGAACGAGGAACCATGCCCAAGGCATACGTCTTCACCGAGTACGGCGGTCCCGAGACGCAGACCTTCGTCGACCTTCCCAGGCCCGTTCCGGGACCGGGTCAGCTTCTGGTCGCGGTGCACGCGGCCGGGGTGAACCCGGTCGACTGGAAGGTGCGCGCCGGCTACCTGCGGGAGGTCCTTCCTCTGGCGCTTCCGGCAACCCTTGGCACGGAGGTCTCCGGTGTCGTGGAGGAGATCGGCGACGGGGTCGAGGGGTTCAGCATCGGAGACGAGGTCTTCGGGGCCCTGCCGTTGGCCGGCGGCTACGCCGAATACGCGCTGCTGCCGACCCAGGCCGCGGCCCACAAGCCGGCCGCCGTGTCGTTCACGGACGCCGCGACCCTGTCGGTGTCGGCGGCCACCGCCCACGAGGGCATAGGCCGGCTGAACCTCAAGCCCGGCGCCACCCTGCTGGTGAACGGAGCCGGCGGTGGTATCGGTGTTGCCGCCGTGCAGATCGCCCGCGACCTGGGCGCCACCGTGATCGGCACCGCCGGCCCGGGCAAGGCGGAGTTCCTGTCCTCCCTCGGGGCCACCCATGTCGCCTACGGCGAAGGCGTGGCCGACCGGGTCGCCGCCGTCGCCCCGAACGGCGTGGACGCCATCTTCGATCTGGTCGGCGGCGACGCCCTGTACGCCGTCGCCCATCTCGCCGCGGACAAGTCCCGGATCATCACCGCTGCAGATCCGACGGCAGCGGCCGAACTCGGCGGCGGCTACTTCCAGACGGAGCAGACCGGGGAGACGCTCTCCCCGCTCGCCCAACTGGTCGAGTCCGGCGCCCTCGACCCCCACGTCACCAACGTCGTGCCCTTCACTGAGGCAGCGACAGCTCTTGGCGCGGTCGAAGCCGGCCACGCCCTGGGCAAGACCGTCCTGAAGATGCGGTAACGGACGCGGCCGACATGCCGGCGGGCGCGACCTCGAAGAGAGCGGTGCGGATCAGGTCGGCGTGGCGCTCCGCGGTCGGGGAGCGCTTGGCCACCGTTACTCTCCCCGCGGCAGGCGGGCGAGTCCGTCGTCCATGTCGACCTCGCCGGTCTCGGCGGCGGTCTCGATCCAGTCCAGTGTGGCCCGGCAGCGGGCGACGTTCTGCGCCGGCACCGCCCGCTCGTCGCCCGACAGGGTGCGGCCGCACAGCTGGGGCACCGTCTTGGCGCAGGCGGCCACGAAGTGGTGGCAGGCGCCGACCAGATCCAAGAACTCCTGCGTGCGCTCGATCCTGCGAACGGTCCGTCCCGCCGGGGTCTGTCGGCGGAAGGCGCCGGCCTGCTGGCGGGAGCGGTCGGTCTGGGCCCGGTTGACCGCATGGCGGGCGGTGTCGTCGGCGACCACCCGGGAGGCGACCTCCGGACGGCGCAGCACGTCCGAGGCGACCTGCGCGGCCACCGCGTCGTCCTCGATGAGGTCGTGGACGACCTCGGTCTTGTGCTGGGTGGTCTGCGCCTTGTTGACCAGGTGCCGGGCGGTGTCGTCCGCGACCACCTTGGCCGCCACCCCCGGACGGCGCAACACGTCCGTGGCCACCTTCGCGGCGACCTCCTCGTCGTCGGCCAGGCGGTGAATGGCCGCCACCTTCTGCGCGGGCGTCTCCGGGCGGTCCGGGCGCTGCCCGACGTACTTCTTGGCCAGGTCCGTAGTCCAGCGCCGTATCTGCACGCGTTCGTCCAGCGGCGGCGCGTCGATCGCCTCGAACCGGTCGGCGTCTTCCACGATCCCGGCAAGGATGTAGTGGACCTTGTGGGAGACGCCGTGACGACGCCGGCCGGCGGGCCAGCGGTGCGCGGCGAAGCGGTAGCTGCGGACCGTACTGAGTGACAGTCCCAGGTCATCGGCGTAGATCTGCAGCGACACGTTGACGCCGAACGGCTCCTCACCCGGGGCGTGATGCGCACCGCCGTCGGACTGCATCGGCTCGATCTCCAGCGCGTGGTCCCCGATGGTGAACTGGATGCGCTGCATCTGCCCGACCAGTTCCCGGTCGGACGCGATGATCTGCTCGTAGCGTTCTCGGGTGACATGGCGGTCACCATCCCTCACGGGTCAGGGCCCGGCAGACCGCCCCGCACACCGGGCACACCCGCCGGCCCTCGTCTCGCTCCAGCGCGGCCGTCCGCAGTCGCACCCGCCTCAGCCAGTCACCACAGCCCGGACAACGCCGGTCCCATACAGGCCCGTTGACCCCGGCCACCAAACCAGACCAGGCCCACCCAAAGACCCAAAGGACAGGTTCAGAAACGGGCACTCAAACGCCGGACGGGCTGGGGGGACCTGGGCGGGCTCGGGGTGTGCGGGCGGCCTGGGCGCGTGGGTGGGCTGGGGTCCGTGGGCGAGGCTGGGATCGTGGGCGAGGCTAGGGTCGTGGGCGAGGCTGGAGGGCAGGGCGCAGCCCGCCCTCCAGGGGCGCGGGGCTGTGACATCTGCGGCTCCGCCGCGGGGCGCGACCAGCCCCCACCCACCCGCACAGACCCGGTCCGATCGGAAGAGCGTCGGGGAGGGAAAGAGGGGGGGAAGC